>JAESSZ010000496.1 GCA_016763875.1 Nannocystaceae bacterium | reverse complement strand
AGCTCGCGGAGGCCATGGCATCATCAACAGCGGTGCGCACCGCCCGAGACTCGACAATGTGGTTCAGCGGCTTGGTGAGTGCCCTGCTGGTCAGCGCAGCCGTTGCTTGTGCGCCTTCGGACCGAACGTTGGCGTCGTACGCCGATGAGTGGGCCGACGTTCTTTGCACTGCACACGATGCCTGTCGGTGCGCACAAGAGAACTGTGTGGCGGAAGAGGCCTCGCGCTTCATCGAGCTTTGGGGCGAGGGTGGTAGTGAGGTCAAGGCGACGTTGCCCGACGCAGTCTGCTGGGGCGAGCGGCTGGCGCTGATGGCAGATCTGTCGTGCGACGAGACTGAGGCTTCGACGTTCGACTGGGAAACTCGCGCGTGTCCATTGCGTACGAACTTCGCTGGGGTGGGCGAGCCGTGCCTGGCGCTGGGTGGCTCGGCCGGACTGAGCTGGGCAGTCTGCGAGCGCGGGCTGGTTTGTGAAGCACGCTCCAGTCGTTGCGTGTCGCCGACGGCCGCCCCGCGGGAGGGCGAATCCTGTTATTTCTCGGCCGACCCACCGGGCTACCCAGGCCACTGCCGAGGCGTGCTCGTTTGCGGGGATGACGGGATCTGTGGACCGGGCACCGTCGTGCCGATCGAGTCGACGATCGTGTGCACGGATGTGGTGTTCGCATTGTAGGTGGTCCGGTGCCTAGCCCGTCGGACTCGGCGCCACCCGTCCTTCCTCGGGCCGCCGTGGGCGTGAGCCGGACACATCGAACCCGCTTTGGACCACGCCGTTTCGTTTCCTCATGGGGTGAAGTAGCCTCGCAACCCTGATGGGCAAAGCGTCGAGCGAAGGGTCGATCTTCACCATCTTCGGTGCGACTGGCGATCTGTCGCGGCGCAAGCTGCTGCCAGCGTTGTACCGAAGCCACGCGGCGGGTCTCATCGACCCGCGTGTGCGTATCTTGGGCGTGTCCCGCCAGGACCTCAACGACGAGTCGTTTCGTGCGTTGGCAGCCGAATCGTTGAGCGCCGCCGGGATCGAAGGTGACGCGGTCCCAGCATTTCTCGCGAGACTTCACTACTTCGCTACGCCCAGCGGCAATCCCGACAACTTCACGCGCCTCAAAGAGACGCTGCTCGAACTCGGCCGCAGCCGCAACATCCCCGAGAACTACTGCTTCTACCTATCGTTGCCGCCACGTGTGTTCGGCCCCACGATCGCCGGCCTTGGCTCGGTGGGGCTCAATGTCAGCAACGAAAAAGGGTGGACACGGGTCATCGTTGAAAAACCCTTCGGGACCGACCTCGACACAGCGCGCAAACTCAACGCCACGATCCATGAGCACTTCACCGAGGAGCAGATCTACCGGATCGATCACTACCTCGGCAAAGAGACCGTCCAGAATCTCTTGGTGTTTCGCCTCGCGAACGCGTTCATCGAGTCGTCTTGGAATCGTGAACGTGTCGAGTCCGTGCAGATCACGGTAGGCGAGAGCCTGGGGGTGGGCTCGCGTGCTGGTTACTACGATCAGTCAGGCGCGCTGCGTGACATGCTGCAAAACCACATTACGCAGCTGATCGCCTTGGTCGCGATGGAGGTCCCGACGTCGTTCTCTGCGGACGCCATTCGCTACGAAAAACTCAAGGTGCTGCGATCGATCCGCCCAATCGAGTCGAGCGACGTGATTCGCGGCCGTTACACAGCGGGTACGATCGACGGGGAGAAAGTGAAGGGCTACCTCGAAGAGGACGGGGTACCCGCAGACTCGGAGACCGAAACCTTCCTCGCGGTAAAGATGGGGATCGACTCCTGGCGCTGGCAGGGGGTCCCATTCTACATCCGGACTGGCAAGCGGATGCCGGTCAAGACCTCGCAGATCGCGGTGCGTTTTCGCGGTGCTCCCGTCCGCTACTTCGAGCGACTGGGATGCTCTCAGGACATCGCCGATGTTCTGACCATCACGCTTCAGCCCAACGAGGGCTTTGCCTTTCACTTCGACATCAAGGTGCCGGGCAATCCATTGCGACTCGAGAAGGTCCCGTTGCGGTTCTTCTACGGCGACCACTTTCACGGCGTGATGCCAGACGCCTACCAGACGCTCCTCCTTGATGTGCTGGAGGGCGACCAGACGCTGTTTGTGCACGGCGACGAGGTCGAGGAATCCTGGCGCGTGTACCAGCGGTTGCTGGATGCGCCGCCGCCGGTTCACGACTACGCGGCCGGGACGTGGGGGCCACAAGCGGCCGACGCACTTGCTATCCCCGAGACCGAGCTCTGGCAGGGGACGCGTGGCTGACCCTTCGCTGCCGACGGTGCTCGTCAGCACGGCAGACCGGTTTGTCAGCGCAGCGGCCGATGCGATAGCGACGCGCATCGCGAACGTCATCGAGGCACGGGGGCGGTGTCGGCTCGTACTCGCAGGTGGGGGCACCCCGCGGCCGATCTACGAGGCGCTCGTAGGTCGCGAGGATGTCGCATGGTCCGCCGTCGATTTCTTCTGGGGGGATGAACGCGCCGTTGGTCCCGACCACGAGCAAAGCAACTACCGCATGGCTCGGGAGGCGCTGCTCGACCCGCTGGGCGTCAGCGATGCGCACGTATTCCGGATTGAAGGCGAGCGCTCCGCGGCCGAGGCATGCGATGCCTACGCCGTGACATTGGGGGACTCCCCGCTCGACGTCGTCCTGCTGGGTATGGGCGGCGATGGTCATACGGCCTCGCTGTTTCCAGGCGATCCCGCGAGCGTCGAGATGACCGCGGCCGTGGTGGTGACGCTCAGCCCCAAGCCGCCCGCCGTACGCATCTCGCTGTCGCTGTCCACGATCAATGCGGCCAAGCACGTGGTTTTGCTTGTCGCGGGGTCGGGCAAGGCCGAGAGGCTGGCCCAGGTCTGGCGCGAACTCGCGGACGGACCGCAACTCCCTGCAGCCCGTGTGCGGCCCACCGACGGCGAGCTGCTCTGGCTGCTCGACGACGCCGCAGCGGCGGCGCTCCCTCAACAGGTAATCCCATGACGCAAACACTCTACGAACAGCTCGCCGCGGTCACCGTTCTGGTGGCAGACACCGGGGACATCAACTCGATCGAGACCTTCAAGCCGCGGGATGCGACGACCAATCCGTCGCTGATTACCGCTGCGGCCAAAATGCCCGAATACCAGGCGCTGGTTGACGAGGCGTTGGCGGATTCGCGGAGGGAGGTCGGCGATGACCACAAAGCGATTGTTGGCCGCGCCATCGACCGGCTGGCGGTGGAGTTTGGCAAGCGCATCCTGAACATCATCGAAGGACGGGTCTCCACCGAAGTTGACGCTCGGTTGTCGTTTGACACCGAGGCCACTATCGCCAAGGCGCGCGAACTCATCGGCTACTACGCGGCCGAGGACATCGGGCCCGAGCGCGTGCTCATCAAGATCGCGGCAACTTGGGAAGGGATTCGGGCGGCCGAGAAGCTCGAACTCGAGGGCATCCACTGCAACCTGACGTTGTTGTTTGGGCTGCATCAGGCGGTGGCCTGCGCCGAAGCCAAGGTCACGCTGGTCTCGCCGTTCGTGGGCCGAATCCTCGACTGGTACAAGAAGGACACCGGCCGTGACAGTTACCCCGCAGCTGAGGATCCCGGCGTCATGTCGGTGACCGAGATCTACAACTACTACAAGAGGTTCGGCCATCAGACCGAGGTCATGGGCGCGAGCTTCCGCAACCTTGGCGAGATCACGGAGTTGGCGGGCTGCGACCTGCTGACGATCGCGCCCAAGTTTCTCACCCAACTCAGAGAGCAGACTGGCGAGCTCCCTCGGAAGCTCGAACCCGAGGGACACAAGTCGATGTCGATCGACAAGATCAGCGTCGACAAGGAGACGTTCGACTCAATGCATGTCGCCGACCGCATGGCCAACGACAAGCTTGCCGAAGGCATCGCAGGCTTTTCCAAGGCCTTGGAAGATCTCGAGAGCCTGCTGGCCGCACGACTCACCCAACTCGGGGCCGCTTAGCCCCCTCACATCAGGACCAGCACGATGACCGACAAGAAACAGTTTGGGATGATCGGGATGGCGGTCATGGGCCGCAACCTGGCGTTCAACCTCCTCGACCACGGGGTCAGCGTTGCTGCCTACAACCTCGAGCCAGAGATGACCCAGAGCGCGGTGGCCGAGACCGGTGGCAAGTTGCTGGGCACCAAGAGCCTCCAGGAACTCGTCGGTTCTCTGCAGCGGCCGCGCAAGATCATGATGATGATCAAGGCCGGCTAGCCGGTCGACATCGTGCTCGGCCAGTTGCAGCCATTGCTCGAGCCCGGGGACATCGTCATTGACGGCGGCAACTCGTTCTTCGAGGACACGCGGCGTCGCGAAAAACAGTACGCCGAGTCGGGGCTGAAGTTCTTTGGCTCAGGCGTCTCGGGCGGGGAGGACGGCGCTCGTCATGGGCCGTCGCTCATGCCTGGCGGAGACCGCGAGGCCTACCTGGAGATCGAGCCGATCTTTCAGGCGATCGCGGCCAAGACCGACTCGGGCCCGTGTGTGGCGCATTGCGGCACCGACGGTGCCGGGCACTTCGTCAAGATGGTGCACAACGGCATTGAGTACGCCGACATGCAGTTCATCGCGGAGGCCTACCACTTACTCAAGGACATCGGCGGCTTGTCACCGGTGGCCATGGCCGATGTCTTCTCCAAGTGGAACGAAGGCCCGCTCGAGTCGTTCCTTATCGAGATCACCGCGCAGATCCTCCGCGTTCAAGGCAGCGATGGCGCGCCGCTGATCGACCAGGTCCTGGACAAGGCCGGACAAAAGGGCACCGGGCGTTGGACTGCCCAAGTTGCGCTCGAACATGGTGTCCCCATTCCCAGCATTTCCGCGGCGATCGACGCTCGCGTGCTGTCGAGTCGCAAGGCGGCGCGGGTCCACGCGGCGAGCATCATCGAGGCGCCGCCGCGGCCTAAGTTCGACGGCAACGTCGAGGGCCTTGTCTCGCAAGTTCACGACGCACTGTACGCAGCGAAGATCGTCGCCTACGCGCAGGGCATGGACCTCATCGCTCGTGTGAGCGACGAATACGAATGGAACGTGGACCTGGGCGAGATGGCGCGGATCTGGAAGGGCGGCTGCATCATTCGGGCGCGTTTCCTCGACACGATTATGTCGGCGTTCAAGGCGGAACCCTCGCTGCCCAACCTACTGCTGGACGAGACCCTGCGTAAGGGTGTGCAGCAGCGCCAGGCAACCTGGCGTTCGGTCGTTGGCATGGCGCAGCAGGCCGGCATTCCAGTCGGCGGTTTGGCGTCCGGCCTGGTGTACTGGGACAGCTTCCGGACTGCAGATCTGCCGCAGAACATGACGCAGGCCCAGCGCGATGCGTTTGGCTCGCATACCTATCAACGCAAAGACGATCCCGACGGGGCGTTCGTGCACACAGACTGGTTGGACTAGCGCCGTGGCGACAAGACGTAGAGCGTTGCGCACGCTGACGATCGACATTGGGGGCACAGGGATCAAGATGATCCCGCTCAATGCCAAGGGGGTCGCGGTCGGGGAGCGAGTCCGAGAGTTGACGCCCCATCCGTCCAAGCCCGACGCGGTGCTGGCCGTCATCGAACCCATGCTGCGGGCGCAGAAGGCCTACGATCGCGTGAGCGTAGGATTTCCGGGCGTGGTCAAGCAGGGGGTGGTGTCCACGGCACCGAACCTGGGTAACAAGGCTTGGCGTGGTTTCGATCTGCAGACCGCGATCGAGACGCTTGCCGGCAAGCCCACGCGCGTCATCAACGACGCTGAGCTGCAGGGGTATGGCGTGATCGAGGGCAAGGGCGTTGAGATCGTTCTGACCTTTGGCACCGGGTTGGGCACCGCGCTGTATGTCGACGGGCGCCTGGTCCCCAACCTCGAGCTTGGCCACCACCCGTTGCGGAAGGGCAAGACGTACGAAGATCTGGTCCGCGACGACGTGCTTGCACGCATCGGCAAGAAACGCTGGCGTAAGCGCGTCGCGCTGATCCTGGCCACGCTGGCGCCGATCTTCAACTACGACCGTCTGTACATCGGCGGCGGCAATGCCCGAAGAATCCGAGACCCACTGCCACCCGGGGTTGAGCGCTTCGACAACGTCGAAGGCATGGAGGGAGGCGTGGCTCTTTGGGGTGACGCCAACCGATGAGCACGGAGCTCGATCCCGAACGCGAGCGGCTTCGCTGTGCCGGGAAAGCCTGGAAGACGTGGGGTCCGTACCTGACGGAGCGCCAATGGGGGACGGTGCGAGAGGACTACTCCCCGGGAGGTGACGCGTGGGAGTACCTCAGTCACGACCAGGCTCGTAGTCGAGCCTATCGCTGGGGCGAGGACGGCATCGGCGGTTTCTCCGACGATCAGAGTCGTCTGTGTTTGGCTGTCGCGCTGTGGAATGGCCGCGATCCCATTCTCAAGGAGCGGCTCTTCGGAGTCACCAACGGCGAGGGAAACCACGGCGAGGACGTCAAAGAGGCCTACTACTACCTCGACGCGACGCCGACGCACTCGTACCTGCGGATGCTCTACAAGTATCCGCAGGCCGAGTTCCCGTACTCGGAGCTGCTACAGACCAACCGGTCGCGCACCAAGACTCAACGCGAGTTCGAGCTGGCGGACACGGGTGTTTTTGAGGGGGACCGCTACTTCGATGTGGAGATCGAGTACGCGCGGGCCGGCATCGACGACGCGCTGCTGACCATCACCGTGCACAATCGCGGACCCGAGGCGGCGGACATCCACGTGCTTCCCCAGCTGTGGTTTCGCAATACTTGGAGTTGGTCCGAAGCAAGCCCGCGGCCGCTACTGCAGCGGACGGCGCCGGGCAGAATCTCCGCGTCGCACCACGAACTCGGTGAGATGGTCTTTGAACTGGAGGGAGCCCCGCCGACGTTGTTCTGCGACAACGAGACGAACACGCCGCGACTGTTTGGCGGGAATGCCGAGGGCTTCTTCAAGGACGCCATCGGCGAGCATGTCGTGGCCGGCGATACCGCCGCAACCAATCCATCGGCGACAGGCACCAAGGTGGCCGGGTGGTTTCGGCAGTCGGTTCCCGCGGGGGGGACGTTTCGTGTGCGCGCGCGGCTACGTCGGCCAGGCGAAGGGGCGGGCTCTGCGTTCGCCCAACACGATGCGATCCTCGCCCAGCGCCGCGCGGAGACCGACGCCTTCTACGCGGTGCTGCAAAAAGACGTCGCCGACCCCGATGCGCGTCTTGTGCAACGACAAGCCTTCGCGGGCATGATCTGGACCAAGCAGTTCTACATGCTGGACGTGTTCGACTGGGTGCAGGGGGACGAGGCACAACCGCCACCGCAACGCAGTCGGGTGCGCAACGAGGACTGGCAGCACCTGACCAACGCGGACATCATCTCGATGCCCGACGCTTGGGAGTACCCCTGGTACGCCGCGTGGGAGCTGGCGTTTCACTGTATCCCGTTGGCGCTGATCGACGTTGAGTTTGCCAAAGGGCAGCTGGAGCTGTTGACCAGCGATTGGTACATGCACCCCAACGGGCAACTACCGGCCTACGAGTGGGCTTTCGACGACGCCAACCCGCCTGTGCATGCGTGGGCGACGTGGCGCGTTTACCAGATCGACCGCAAGCGCAACGGTGGTAAGGGGGACCGCAAGTTCCTCGAGCGGGTGTTCCATAAGTTGTTGCTCAACTTCGGTTGGTGGATCAACCGCAAGGACCACGATGACAACAATGTTTTTCAGGGTGGGTTTCTCGGGCTCGACAACATTGGCGTGTTCGATCGAAGCAAGGACCTGCCCACTGGTGGCCACATCGACCAAGCGGACGGCACCGCATGGATGGCGATGTACAGCCTCAACCTCATGCGTATCGCCCTAGAACTCGCTTTGGAGAACGAGGTCTACGAGGACATGGCCTCGAAGTTTTTCGAGCACTTTCTGTACATTGCCAAGGCGATGGCCAAGGTTGGTGAGACCGGCCTGTGGGACGAGGACGACGAGTTCTATTACGACTGGCTGCACCTGCCCAACGACGACGGCAGCCACGAGAAAATCCCCCTACGCGTGCGCAGCATGGTCGGCCTCATCCCGCTGTTTGCGGTCGAGGTTCTCGAACCCAAGTTGCTGGATCGGTTGCCACGATTCAAGCGACGTCTGGAGTGGTTCCTTGAGTACCGACCGGACCTCGCCAAGCTGATCTCTCACTTCCATGTTCCGGGCAAAGGCCAGCGTCGACTGCTGTCGTTGCTGCGGGGCCATCGCATGAAGTGCCTTATTCGGCGCATGGCCGACGAGTCGGAGTTTCTCTCGCCCTACGGTGTGCGAGCGATGAGTCGTGTGCACCTCGAAGCGCCCTTCCGATTCGAGCATGGGGGCGTCGAGCAGGTTGTGCGCTACACCCCCGCGGAGTCCGATAGCTACCTCTTTGGCGGCAACTCCAACTGGCGCGGTCCGGTTTGGATGCCCGTGAACTATCTGCTCATCGAGTCGCTGCAGCGCTTTCATCACTACTACGGTGATGATTTTCTCGTCGAGTTTCCGACCGGCTCGGGTAACAAGATAACGCTCGAAGCGATCGCAGCCGACCTCTCGGTGCGCCTCACTCGCCTGTTCCTGCGCGATGACGACGACCGACGGCCTGTTTTCGGGGACGACGCCAAACATCAAACGGATCCGCACTTCCGCGACCTGGTGCTGTTCTACGAATACTTCGACGGCGACAACGGCCGCGGCGTGGGAGCGTCGCACCAAACCGGATGGACCGGCCTGGTTGCCAAACTCATTCAGCCGCGGCTGCCGGCTACCATTCGATCTTCGTCCCCACGCTCGGAATGATCGGGAGCCCTGGGATGATCGACTGCTCGGTGTAGTCGAAACTGGGGATGAAAAACTCCGGATTCTGGCGGTTGTAGGCGTTCTGCACGTCGAGGTAGGCGGTGATCGTGATGACCTTCTTCACCCACTTCTTGTCGATGCGGAGATCGAGCTGGTGGAACGCGGGTACACGGTCCGAGTTGATGGGGCCGTTGATCGGGATGTAGGCGCCACTGTCAGCGTCGAAGTTGGCGCCGATAACCGGGGTCTGCGGATTACCGGAAACCAACCGGAATCGGGCGCCGACCTGCCAGTTCTTCGGCAGTCTGTACACGCCCACCAACGTCATGATGTGAGTCTGGTCGAAGTCGAACGGGCGCCACGGCTCGCCGGGCATCGGGCGGCGCTCACTTCGCGAGAGCGTGTACGCCAGCCATCCAAAGAAGGCTCCAGTGCCTTGGCGTCGGACCAACAGCTCAAGTCCATAGACCCGCCCGGTTTGCGTGTTGGCGAAACGCTCGATGTCGATCTCGTTGTCGATGTTGCGGACAAACTCCGTCGACGCCGATGGCTGGTCGTAGATGTAGTTGAAGAAGGTCGTTGCATCCACGGTGATGTCGCGCGGTAGACCCTGCGCGACGCCGATGCTGTTTTGGATGCCACGGGTGATGCCGAGACGCGGGTTGCCGAACTGCGCGTTGAGTTCCACCGGCTGGGCCGACTGCGTGTAAAGCCCCGAGCCACCCTTGATTGTCGTGTGGTCGGCGATGTTCCAGGCGAAACGCAGCCGTGGGTCAACGTAGCCGCCGCCTTCGACCGCGGTGTAGTAGCCCACCCGTGCGCCCGGAATGAACCGGAAGTCTTCACTGAGGCCAAACGACAGTGTGGTGTACAGCGCAGGAAATGCGAGATTGTCGCGGAGGTTGATCGCGATCTGCTCGTTGCTCGATCCTGAGCTTGGGTCCGCTTGCGACAGAGGCGGGGCTTCGACCTTGGCTTTGAACCACGTGGCGGTGTAGTCGGTACCGACTCGCCACGAGTGCCGCTTGCCGAACTTGCGTTCGACCTCGCTTCGCAGCGAGAGGTTGTGCGTGGAGATGTCGAAGTTCAGGAAACCCAGTGCCGAAAGGTTGAACTCCTCGTAGCGGTACGACGGCGTAATAAGAAAACGCCACGGCCCCTGGCGCTTTTCGTACTGCAGGTCGGCGCGATGGAAGAAGCTGATCGTCTCGATCTGGTCGCGAAGGTCTTCGTCCTCGTCGTCGGCCTTGTTGGGGGCGTTGAGGACGAGCTTGTTGCGGTCGTCAGAGCCGAACGCTCGGATCTTGAAGTCGCCACCGCCCAGCGGGTAGTCGAAGAGGCCCTGGTAGTCGTAGTAACGCGGGGCGACGTTGAACTCGATGCCTGCGTCGTCCGGGATCGCCAGTGGCAAGAGCAGATCAATGTAGCTACGGCGGCCCGACAGTGCCCATGAGCCCTTGCCGATGGGGCCCTCGGCGAGCACACCCGTGTCGAAGATGTCGGAGTCGACGTACCCGTGGAAGCCGTCGCGACGGGGCTTACGTGGCGTCACCGAGATAATGCCGCCGATAGCGTCCCCGTAGCGGCTGTCGAAGTTACCCGGGACGAAGTCGATTCGCTCGAGCATGTCCGAGTTGAAGACGCTGGTGAGCCCACCAAAGTGGAACAGCGTTGGTATCTCGTGATTGCCGAGGAAGACGGCCGAGTCGTTGGGACCCGTGCCGCGCACGACCAGCAGCCCCGCTCCGAATGGCGAGCGTGCGACGCCAGGGAAGTTCTGAATCGCCTTGAGCGCGTCGCCTTGGGTTCCCGGTAGCGAGGTGATCTCGCTGACCGAAATCGAGCGTTGGGCAACCTCTTCCTTGGCGCTCTCGTTGCTGGAGACGACCGTGCGGTACGGGTTTTCTGCCAGCCGCTCCAGCCGGTAGCCGACCGACGTGGCCGTGCCCGCGGGAATGCTCGCGATGGCCTCGAAGCGTTCGTACCCGGGCGCGAGCACGATGACACGAACCTTGATGCGGCCCTCGGGCAGGCCGGTAATCTCGAAGCGACCATCGCTGTCGCTGGTGGTCCCAACCTCCCACTTGGGTGCGGTCTCGGGGCGGTAGTCCTTCTTCGTGATCGGGCCCACCTGCTGGTCGGGCCGGGCGGGAACCACGATGACGCTGGCGAAGTCGATTGGCGTGCGTTGACCGGCCTCGGTGATCTTGCCGTGGATGCGAACGGGACCGAGCTCTTGTTCGCTGTCGCCCTGTGGATCGGCTTCGTACTCGACGCCCGCTTCTCGCTCGGGGTCGGGCTCGGGCGGCACGTCGGGTTCAGGTTCAGGTTCGGGTTCGGGTTCGGGTTCAGGCGCGACGATCGGGATCGGGACCTGCTGCTCGATCTCGACGGGGGTGCCGTTGAGGGTGGCCGGTTCAAAGCGCAGACTCGCGACCGCTTCCAGCGCAAGCTTGTCGATCGTCGGATGTAGCCCCTCGATTAACACGAGGTCCTTGGGCACACCGTCGATGCCGACCGTCATCTGGATAAGCACGCGGCCCTCGGGCGGCTCGTCCAAATCCGCCAACTCAGCCGGGTAGTTGAAGTTCGAGCGCTCGATGAGCACGGGCGGCTCGAAACCCTCGGGGAGGCTTGACGGCGCCGCCGACACGAACCCAGATACTGCCGTGCTCCCCACAAGCGCGAGACCGATACAAAGTCGCCGGAGCCACCGTTGCGCTCGCCTTGCCACGCGGACCGCAGCCTACTCTCACGGGGCGGATCCGAGAACCCGTGATGGTGCGCGATGCGCGTGACACGCAATGGCATGCCGTAGGGTCGCGTACGATAGACAGATGTTTCGCCGTCTTGGTCTATGCGCCGTGTTTTCGTTCACGACTGGCGCCTGTGAGCAGCCCGACAGCATTGAGCTGGGCGTGCAGTGCAAGGGCTCGGCCGAGTGCAAGGATCCCTCGGACACGTGTCTGACGATCGGAACGCAGAGCAAGTGTTCCATGGCGTGTTCAAAGGAAAACCCGTGTCCGGACGGCTACGCTTGTCCGGTCACGGACGCGGCGAACAAGACGCAGGGCATGTGCCTGCCTCAGTCCGACGTGAGTCGTTCGACGGTCATGGCGTACTAATCTCGTGACCCACTGCGGGTCGTTGCACGAGTTGGGCAGCCGCCGCCCGGGTCGAGCAGCCAACCGCCGCCGTTTGGGCAAGAGGGCACGTCGCGTTGCGGGTGTGCGCCGTGTCGCGGTGAGATCACTGCCTTGCTCGACTGGCATCGCCCTTGCTTATGAGCCCGAGCATGAAGCGACGTCCTTATTTATCCGTGCTTGCCGCGTTGCCGCTCCTCTCGCTCGGCTTGTCCGCGTGCAGCGCTGGCGAAGACGGCGGCCGAGGCGAGCAGCAGGAGACCGACGGGGCGACGACCGGCACCGCTGGGCCGATGACCGACGAAGCGGAGAGCAGCGGCGGCACGACTTCGGTGGCCGATGGCGACGCCTCGGAGACCGGCGAGGCGGACTCCGAAAGCAGCGGAACTGGCACCGTCGATGAGCCCGCCGACCTCGAAGCACTGGTCGCCGCGCTGTGCGAGTGGGAGTTTAAATGTTGTTCCGACGGGGAGGTCGACTACCGGCTCGGACCCTTCGCCCAGGACGCCGCCGATTGCACCGAACGATTCTTGCAGCAGGTCATGTCCAACGACAACGACGCACACTCGCCGCGCGCCAACTTGTT
>JAESSZ010000495.1 GCA_016763875.1 Nannocystaceae bacterium | reverse complement strand
GAATGGTTTGATCCCAGGCCGTGCGCCGGCCTCGACGCTTGCCGCATGGGTCTACATCACGGAGACCGCGTTGGAGACACTGCTCGGGATACGGCCCCTCACCGAGGTGAGGTCACAGGTGGCGTCCTGACAAGAATCAATCCGCGTCCCCCTTCGACCTTTGTCGTTGACCGCAGATACTGGGTGATGCGACCTTGGCATCGAGTCGCACCCGATGAAGACGCTCCTCGTACAGCCGAATGACACCGCGCTCGACTCGTTCGACAGCGGAAACTCGGAGGTGGACGGCTACTTCAAGAACCGAAAATGGTTCGACCCGATGAAGGGGAAGGCGTCGCCGGAGACGTATCGGTTTGAAGCAGGCCCTCTTTCTCGAATCGGCTACGCCGCAGCCGGCTTCGCAAACCGTGCGCACCCAGACGACGCGGCGCCTGCCAAGGCCAGATACCTCGTGGTGTTTGTGATTGGCATCGACAAGGCGTGGCAGGGCCACAAGAATCCCGATACGGGTTCCAGCTACGCCGTCTCGATCATGCAAGAACTTGAGGCGCTCGCCAGGGCCAGAGCCGGCTGCGTTGGTCTCTGCCTCTGGGTGCGGTCGGACAACGGCCGCGCGATCAAGCTCTACAAGAAGTGCGGGTTCGCCGAAGACCCCGGCGGGCCAGTCCAGCGGGACACCGGTGCGCCCCACGTCACGATGCGATTGACGTGGTAACGCGGACGCCTTCTAGGCATGAATCACAGCAGAGGCGCCTCTACGTCGTCGGCGACATCGTTGGGCGTGAGGTCGCCTTTTGCGTTCCGCTGTTCCCGGTCTTCCATGGCCTGCTTCATTGCGAGCACCTCGTTCAACGGGAAGCGCCAATGACCCCCGGCCGTCCGGAAGGCGCCGGGAAAATAGCCGGCTTCGAGCCAGTTCTTCACCGTGTTGGGCGAAGACACGCCGAGGATCTGGGCAGCCTTCATGCTCGTGAGAAGCTCCTGCGTGGTCGGGCGACTGGGCAACATTTCCGGGCCTCCTCCTGCTGGTCAGTATGACCGAAACATCAGAATCGTCAAATTCGTCAAAACCGTCAAATTCGTCATTCCGAGCAAACGTGAATCATATCAACGTTATATGGTGCTCCCCGCGTAGGGCGCGTCAAAGCCAGACGCACTCACCTCTCGTTGGCCGACGCTGGCCTAGTGAACCAGATCCATCCTTCGACCCCGGCATCTTCTCGTTGAGCAGAGTCGGGCTCCACACACTTCTCGTGCAGGAAATCCACGCCGGCGAGGACGCAGACCACAGCGTCGAGACGGTCGTCCGAGTCCACGAGGCGTTCAGGGTCCACCCGCAGGTCAAGCTCGGAACTCAGAGCTTCGACGAGCCCGCGACGAGCCGCGACAGCGCTCTCCTCCTTCCCCTTGTAGCCCTTGTGACTCAGACCCCGGGAAAGCAGCGAGGCGGCAGGGTAGACCTCGACGGCCAGCGTCTCCGTCAACGCAGGTGACCAAGCCAGGGGGATTGCGAGCCCAGTCCGCTGTCGAAGGTTCCCCAAGAGACCGAGCGCTGAATGAGCGGTCCGGGCTATGCGGTCCGCCCCGACCTCAAGGGGCAGTTTCCCAAGCGTCGCGTGGACAAACCTGTCGGTCTCGCGCCGGAACAGATGATTGGCTTCGGCAACGAGGGGCTGCCCGGCCCGGTGTTCGTACAGCCCTCGTCCAAGGGGCGCGGGCCACCCGAGGGGTGCATCGATGGCAAGCAACGTCGGCCCGGAGATCCACGAAGCGATACTCTCCAGCACGGATTCGGCCTCGGATCCGAGGAGGGCCTCCTCGATGACGAGGTCGTGACCATCGAGGGTGCCGCGGGCCAGCCCGATTTTCTTCGGTTGGGTGGCGGCGTCAATGCCGATGACCGTTCTCATGGAGACTTGGGCGTGGCCAACACTGGCGGATCCCACTTGAGCAGTTTCAAATTCGCACGGAGCGCCCGCTCGTTCTCGAGACCTTTTCGCCCACGAACAGCTTCCTTCGGCCCGACTCCAAACGCGAGAAGCTCCCGCGCGATGGCCTCTTTATGCTCAGCCGGTACGCGCAGATACGCCAGCGACCTACTCGCGGGGTACTCCTCCCAGAATCTCGGCCACCAGATGAACGCTCCTCCCTGAGCCTTGCTCCGCTCGTTGTGGGTCGGGTTCATCACGAGCGACCGCCCCGTCGTTCCGATTATGGATGAGGACGGGGACGAATTCCTAGGTCTCCAATTCGCCCTGGGACCTCGACACCTCATCACCTGCACCCCCGACCGATTGGGAGAACTGGAGTATGAGGGTCTCACGCAAACCTATTGCTCCCGTGTGCTCGGTGCCAACCCGAAGCCCAGGTTCATCTACTCTACGCCAGGGCTCGACCCCCTCATGCCGACGGCAGAGTTCGCCGAGACGGTGAACCGGATGGTGGCGCACTTGGATGGCCAAAGTTGAAGTGAACTCGTACAGCGGACTCGGCACGGACGGGACCCGAGTGTTTACGGCTGTGTTTACGGTAGGGGCGGTCTCAACCCGCCCTGAACCGACCTGGACCGACCCGAGCGCGCCCCAACCGACCCAAAGCCCTCGGCCCGCAAACCGCCCCGAAGAGCCCTGCCACGCGCGATTCAGCCCGCAATCGCCTCTCCGCCCCTACCCGAACCAGGCCGGCTCGTTGCCCGGCTTCCACTTGATGTTGCAGCCAATGCTCGGCTTGGCGTCCTCGCTGGCCGGCTTGCCCTCGAGGATCGCCGCATAGCGGCCCGCAGGTCTTCGCCCGTAACCACAACATCGTTGCCTGGCCGACTGCCGTCGAGCTGGCCTCGGTACGTCAGCTTCCCGGCCGCATCGTACAAAAAGAAGTCGGGCGTACAGGCGGCGCGAAACAGCTTCGCGACCGACTGGTCCTCGTCGAGCAGGTACGGAAACACGTAGCCGGACAGGATCGACTCTTCCTTCATACGTGCGGGACTGTCGTCGGGGTACTGGGCGAAGTCGTTGGCGTTGATCCCGTACATCGCCACGCCCAGCGAAGCGCAGTCACGCCCAAGCTTGGCGAGCTCCTCTCGGATGTATTTGACGAACGGGCAGTGGTTGCACATGAACACGACCAACGTGCCCTTGCTGTCCGCCGAGGCAGCGGGCGAGTGCATACCCCCGAGCACATCGGGCAGCGAGAAGGTCGGCAGCGGCGTGCCGAGATCGATCATCTGCGAGGCGGTATTCACCATGGCGCGCGCAGTATGTCACCTCAGCCCCCCGGTCGGCGCTCAAGGGCAGCGACCCCCGCGACCTGCTCGACCAGGGGGGTGACGCACGGCGGTCCGTCGGCGTAAAAAAAGTGCGTGCGACCGTCGGCACCGAGCATGAGTACCGTTGTGCTGCGGGTGCCGTATCCCCGGTCTGGCGCGTGCACACACGTACCCTCGAACGCTTGGTCGTCGTGCCTCGAAAGCAACGCGCGCCACTGCGCGACCCAGTCGGCCATCGGTGGCAACGGATCGGATCTGAACGCTTCGAGGGACTGTGCCAAGTGTGGCTCTCGCTGCGTGGGTGCAGCGTCAAAACTGCGCTCGGTCAGGATGTGAAACCCCGGCCTGAGGGGACCTCCCGTCAGCTCAGTGGTATCGCTCCATCGCAACGCCGCGCCGTCGCGGTCGGCCGTGATCAGATGAAAGGGACCCTGCTGCCCGGGCGAGATGTCGTCGATACGGGCGGCCGCCTCGCCAGCGGTGGCCTGCGACAACGCATCCAGCACGAGCTGTCCCCGCGACCCGGGAAAGGTCTGTCCGCTCAATCCGGGCGCGAACCGATTCGTGATGCCCACGAACACCCCGTGTGCATTGAGTCCCAACCAGGAGCCACCCGCCTGCAAGTCACGTGGGCCGAGCATCGTCGTGTCCCCGACCGCGCGCACTGTCGGACCCTCGGAGGGCCGCTGCAGGCTCTCGTCGCGATTGGCAGCGACCACCAAGGGCCACTGCGCCCAAACCCGCGAGGCCACGACGATCGAACACACGCCAGCGACCGTAGCAGAGCGGAGGCCAACGAAACGCGGCAGCGATGTTCGCGAAAAATGGACTGGAAAGACAAACGCCGGCCGCACCTGCAGGCACGGTCGGCGTCGGTCATCCGCGCGATTCCGTTTAGGTGTCGGCGGAGTCGGACTGACCCAGGTTCGGCGGGGCCGAGCGCGGGGTCGGGATCGTCGGCGCAGCCGGACGCGCCGTGGT
>JAESSZ010000494.1 GCA_016763875.1 Nannocystaceae bacterium | reverse complement strand
TGTGGGCGTGCACCACGGCCCGAGCCAATACGGCATGCGCTCGGTCTGCGCGAGACAGACCAGGCGCATCCGACTCAAACAACTGATCGGCCACGCTCGCGACTCCTGCGAGTTTTGTGCGCAGGACCGCGTGATACAGGGCGTCGTCGGCGGCGAGTCCCATGTGCCCTGGCGCGTCGTTTCGAAGCGCGGCCAACGTTGCCAGCGCTTCTTCGGCGGCCCCAGCGTGCAACTGCATGTGCGCCTGCAGGCGGCGCATCGCGATGTCGTCGGGGTGTTGGGTTACCCAGGTGTCCACCGCTGCGCGAGCGCTTGCCAGCCCCCCGCCCGCGACCGTGACCTCGAGATGTCCTCGTAGCCAGACCGCTTCGCGTCGCAACATTGGCGACATCTCGTCCACTGCGGGCAGCCGATCCAGCGCCGCGATGCCCTCGGCAAACGCACTGTCGGCGAACGCGAGCATGGCGGCGGCCACGGGCTGAACCGGGTCGTCGTCCGAGATGGCCATCAGCGCCGTGCGAGTCTCCTGCGGCGCGGCGTCGAACTCCAACCAGGCGTGACCACGCACCAAGGCGAGCAGTCCCGTCAGTTGCGGATCATCCGGGAGCTTCACCAGCCCCGCCTTGAGTTGCTCGACGGCGACGTCCAACGCCGTTGAGGTGCCCATCGCCATGTGCCCCTGGGCGGCCACCACCGTTTCGGATCGCGTGCGCCTTTCTCCCAGCGTCAGCGCAACCCATGCTGCCAACAGCACGACCGACACCACGGCCGCCACCTGAACGAGACGCCTGGCGACGCGTCGCCGATGGTAGCGGTCGATGTCCTTGAGCAGATGTCCGCCCGCACCAAGACGTTGCAGCGACACACTGCTCACCTGCGAGGCGCGCCGGAGCCGAAACCCCGAGCCAGAGCTGTCAGACCCACGCATCGGGCGGGAGCGTACAAGAGCGGCACAGACAAAGGCACCGCGGATTCATGCCATCCAGCAACCGCGCGATGGGCCCGCACTATCGGGCTCGCACCGACCGAACGCGTACGGTGGCGCTCAGGCGCCCTTCTTCTTGGCCTTGTTCCGCCGCCGCTTCCCGCGGCCCTTCTTCTTCTTGTTGTCCTCGCCTAGCTCGTAAACCTCACGGTAGCGGTCCAGTCCGGGGAGCCAAGGGTGCTCCAGGTCGCCTGCCTCGGCGAACACGCCCAGTGGTGTGCCACCGGAGCGCCGCTCGTCGACGAGGACAAAGCGCCCCTCGTGAAACTGCCACAGGTGATCGACGTACGTCGTCTCAACGATGAGTCGGCGGTCGGTGTGCCACTGAATCTCCGCACGAGAGGCCGCAACCGCTGTCTCCTTGTCCAGGTCCAACCGAGTGACCTGGTAGTCGACGATCACGAGTTGTTCCTCGGTCTGGTCCATGCGGCGAAGGAATGACTGCTGTGACTCGGCGGGCAGATAGTGCGCTGCGCGGTCCATGTCGCCCCAGCGGATCGCCCCGTTGTAGCCACGGGTCGCGTCTCGCAGCTTTTCCTGCATGCCGTCGCCCGTAGCACAGGCCGAAAGCAGAGCGGATAGTCCAAGCGGCAGGAGAAGCGAAGCAACACGGCGGCGCATAACCGCTACCGTGTCAGCCCGGGGCCGTGGGTCCAAGTTTTTGACCCGCCTTGTGACCCATGACCATGCGAACGTGGTCGCTGTGGTCTTTGCGGGTCTCGACACTCGTGAGACCACCCTCGTGAAACAGGGGCACCACCCGCTCGTGCTGGTCAAATCCGATCTCGATGCCCAGCAAGCCCCCGGGAGCCAGTCGCTGGGCGGCGCCCGCAACGAGACGTCGCACGATATCGAGCCCATCGGGCCCACCGTCCAGCGCCAGCGTGGGTTCCCAAGCACGAACCTCAGGGGCCAGTCCGTCGAGCACCTTTGTATCGATGTACGGCGGGTTGGACACGATGGCCGACCAACCCCCATCGGGCGTCGCTACGCCTTCGTATAGATCGGCCGTGGCGAAGTCGAGGGCGAGACCCGCGCGCACAGCGTTGCCTCGCGCGACCTCGAGTGCGTCCGCCGAGATGTCGCTCGCGGTCACCAATACCTCCGGGCGCGCGCGCTTGATCGACAGCGCGATAGCACCGCAGCCCGTGCCCACATCCAACAGCGTGAACGCCGTGTCAGCGGGCAGTCGCTCGAGCACCCAGTCCACAAGGAGCTCGGTCTCCGGGCGCGGCACCAACACGCGGCGATCCACAGAAAGCTCGAGGTCCAGTGCATGAAAGCCGCGCATGCCCTCGATGTACGCGACCGGTTCGTGCGCTAGCCGTCGGCGCACCAACTCGCGAAACCGAGTGCGCTCATCGGCGCCAATCAGCATGTCGTGCCGCACGTAAAGTTCGACACGAGCGCAATCGAGGGCGTGGGCCAGCAGGTACTCGGCGTCCACGCGTGGCGACTCGAGGCCCGCGGTCGTGAACCGCTGCACGGTCCATTGCAGAACTTGAGCGACGGTCCACGCGTTTTTCGGCCCAGACGCGCGGTTGTGTGACCCGGAGGGTGCCGGATCGCGCATTCCCTGCGGCGGGAGCGCGTCTGAGTCGGATGTGGCCACGACGCAGAAGGTAGACGAAAACCTCGTTTGCATGGGGCCTCGTCCCCGGAATTGGCATTTAGAGCGCGCCGCGATGCGAGCGCCATCCGCTTTCGGGCTTGGACCCAAGCATGCCGAGCGGTAGGGTGGAAAAACTTGAGGGCAAAACGCCGCTCAACCACCAACTTCACTATCCAATGCGTTCACTGGCCCAACTCGCGCTGGCACTTGCCACGCTTTGCCTCTTGGCACTCGCCCAGCCGTCGGTCGCCACCGCCGACCCGGCCGTGAGCACCGAGCCGAGCAAAGCGCGACCGCCGTTGGTTGTCGTGCGCGGGCTGGGCGGTGTGCCCGCCGAGAGTCTGAGGACCGCTTGCCGAGCGGTGCTCGCCAGCTACCCAGTTCGCTGCGAGATTCGCCGTGCCCGCTCGATCTTCGAAGCGATGGCCGGCTGGAACGAGACGCGGGAACAGCTCGACGCCGGAAAGGCCCTCGATGCTCTGTTTGCAGACCGCCCCGATGATGCCCTCGTTGAGCTGAACATCACCACTGTCGACCTCTTCGAACCGAATAAACGCTACGTCTTCGGCCTCGCCAGCCTCACAGACCGCGTCGCTCTGGTGTCTCTTTCTCGTATCGACGACCAAAAGAAAAAGCTCGCGCATCGACTCGAGAAACTCGTACTGCACGAGGTTGGGCACGCTTTTGGTTTGGTGCACCACAACGACGACGACTGCGCGATGCGCCAAGACCCAACCGTGGCCAGCCTGGATGACGCGCCGGACCAGCTATGCAGCGCATGCCACGCAAAGCTGGTGAGCAACGCCACTAAGTTGTCTCGACCCGGTCAAATCGCCCTCGACCGCGCCCGCAGCCATCTTGTCCGCGGTGAGACCCAACAGGCTCGCGAACAATTGGTCGCGGCCTTGTGGCATGGCCAGGACGACAGCGAACTCCTCAACGGATTTGCGCTGGCGTTCATTGAAGCCCGGCAGTGGAACGAAGCTATCAGCGTGCTCCGATACGTCCTGGAGCGTCACGCGCGTTACGCCGAAGCGCACGTCAATCTTGGGCTTGCCTACCAGATGCGCGCCCTCGACGGAGATCGCCGTCGTGCCGTCGCGCACTACGAGCACGCCGTGGACTTGCGTCCAGAGTGGGACCTGGTCCAGGCACATTTAGCCGCACTGACGACCGCCTCTTCCGCCGCCCAGGGGCCGTCCGTCGACCACCCAAAGTAGCGCTGTCACTGCCGAATCCACATTGCCCACGTAAGAGGGGCATCGGCACGAGCCCGCAGAGCTTGAGCCGTGGACGCTACAAAAGTGACGCAGCCGTGCGACGCAGCGCGGCTCGGTCCGAGCCCGAAGCGACGACGCGCCCGAGCCTGTCGAGCACGACAATGGTGGGCAGCGATTCAACGCCCAGTCGCAAGACCAGGGCCCCTTGAGGATCCCAAGCAACCACGTGCTCCGGTGGCTCGCTATCCCAGTGATCGACGAGCGCCGTGTCCGTGCTGCCAGTGGCGACTGCGACGATTTCAATGGACTCGAGGTTTGCGGCCCGCAGCGAACGCCAGTGCATGTGTTCAGACACCCATGCCGACTCCGCGGGCGAAAAGAAATCGAGCACCACCACGCGGCCGCGCAGATCCGAGAGTTCCACGATTCCTTCGCCGTAGAGGGGAATCGTGGCCTGCAGAGGATCACCGCGGTTGGCCTCGGGCAGTGGCGCGCCTTGTTGTGGACTCGCCGCCGCCGCAGCCCCATCGCCATCGGGCGGGGTGGAGGCCGGTTGGCACCACGAGGTTGCGGCTAACAACAGTGGAGCCAGCGCCCTCATGCGTCGGCTTCGTGAACCGTGTCGACGAGCAACTTCATCTGCTCAGGATCTGTGTGGCGCGAGATACCGTGCCCAAGATTGAAGATGTGCGCCTTGGCAGCGCGCCCCTCCTGCAGCACCGCGCGGGTCTTTGCCGCAAGCACCTCCGGTGGCGCGAAGAGTGCGATCGGATCGAGGTTGCCCTGGACCACTTTGTCGGCCCCCACAACCTCGATCGCGCGCGACAGCTGGATGGACCAGTCAACTCCCAGAACGTCCGCGGGCAGGGTCGCCGCCTGCTCCATGAGCGTCGCGTTGCCGCGTACGAACGCGATAACGGGCACGCCGAGTTTCTTGGCCTCCGTGACAAGTCGAGTGAGGTGGGGGAGCGCGTGCTCACGGTAGTCCTCGGGCGTGAGCGCCGCTGCCCAACTCTCGAAAATCTGTATGGCATCGATTCCCTGGCGCACCTGGCCGGCCAAGTAGTCGATGAGAATCGTCGTAATGCCCTCCATCAGGCGGCCGAACGCAGCGGGTTCGGTAAACATGAGCCGCTTGGTGTTGAGGAAGTCCTTCGTGCCTCCACCCTCGACGAGGTAGGAGGCCGTGGTCAGCGGCGCCCCACAAAAACCGATCAGCGGCACGCGGTTGTTCAACGCCTTTTTACAGGCGCTGACTGCGTCGTAGACGTAACCCAGATGGTCGTCCGCCTTGCCGAACTGCAGCCCGTCGATATCGCTGAGAGTGCGCACAGGGTTGGCAACGTGCGGCGCCGGATTGAACTCGACCTCGGCGCCCAGCGCGTCGAGCACGGTGAGGATATCGGAGAACAGGATCGCAGCATCGAGGTCAAAGCGGTCCAGAGGCTGCAGCGTGACCTCGGCGCACAGTTGCGGCGAATGGCACAGCTCGGTGAAGGAGACCTTAGAGCGTACCGCGCGGTACTCCGGGAGGTATCGTCCGGCCTGCCGCATCACCCAGACCGGTGTGCGAGCGGGCCGCTGTCCACGGCAGGCATCGAGAAAACTTGTGTTGGCCAGAGGCATGGTCGCCCGCGGACTATATATCCACTTGCGCCAAGCCTTCCGTGGCCTGCTAGACTCCGCGGTGCGTGGCCCAAAGCACCCGCTCGCGACGTTCCGTAGGCGTGCTCCTCGGGTGCCTGCTCGGCATCTTCTCGGGCGCCTATGCCTGCGTGCCACGATTCGATCCTGAAATCGCGTGCGGCGATGGCTTCGTCGACAGGCAGGCGGGCGAGGAGTGCGACCCCCGAAACGAGGAGTCATTCGTCGACGCCTGTACGGGCACCAGCCGGCCCGATGGGGTTGGCCGCTGCGACGAGATTACCTGCACCCTGATCCGAGATCGCGAGCAGTGTGCGACCTGCGGCGACAAAGAAATCGACGGCGACGAAGAGTGTGATGGCGCCAACTTGGGTGGGCAGCGATGTCCCGCGGGCGACGATGCGGTGCAATGCGATTCGATGTGCAGGCTCGACTTCTCGTTGTGTGAGACGTGCGGCGATGGACTCGTCGACCCTGCGCAGGGCGAAGAATGCGACAAGGCCAACGTCGGCGGCCTGCTGGTGCAGCGGCTGTGTGCAGGCGCGAATCTTGGCGAACCCGGGGAGATTCCGCCGCTAGAGCCTCCGAACTCGAGCGTGCCGTACACGTTTGGCGATGCGATCTCATGCACAGACGACTGCCAGCTGTCGCGGCTGGGCTGTTCCTACTGCAACAACGGCCGGCTAGACCCGCCGACGCCGCTGGACCGCTTAGGCAACAAGACGCTCGAAGAACTCTGCGACGGCGACAAGTTCGATCTGGGTAAGTTGTTCGCACAGTTCCCCAACAACAGTTGTTGGGACACGCCGCAGATCCGGCCCAACGTCGGTTGCGCGGATGATTGCGGGGGCTACGTCACTCGGCCCGGGGAGCCCGCGTGCTGCGTCCAGTCGGGAGCAGACTGTGCACAAGACGGGACGCCGCGCTGCTGCTACGAGTACGCCCACCCGGACAGCGAGCCGTGTGAGCTCTTCATCAACGTCATGGACCAGGTCACCGAAGTGTGTCGATGACAGCCGCGCTGACCGTGGTCTAGAACCAGGTGAAGCGCAGCCCGACCAGAAGCGACTGTCGCGGGAATCCGTCGCCTGGAATGAAGCGCGCGTCGTAGGTCAGGCCCGCACTCATCGCCGCCGTGCTGTTGAGGAAGAACTCGTAGCCGAGACCAAACGCGCCCCCCAAGCCCACGGTCATGGCTCGGTCTTCGGGGGTGTCGGTACGTCTTCGCGGCACGCCCGAGGCACCCAATGCAGAACGCAGATAAAAACCACGCCACACGTAGAAACTCGCCTCGATGTCGCACCAAAGCCAACGCCGACCCCGGGTGCGAGATAGGGCGTGACATGCAGGTCGGCACCAAACGTCAGCCGCTTGGTGATGCCGCCGCCCAGCGCCAGGTCCATCCGCATCGCGGGGATGAAGTCGTCGTAGTAGAAAAACGTGCCGCCGAATCCCGCACCGGTCCCGATGTAGAAGCCGCGCCGATCCTTCGCCCCCTCGATGGCCACGCCTCCGTGTGCACCACGCACCGCTGCCTCCGCGGTGTCAGCCGTCAGCAGAGTGAGTGCGCCAGCCGCCACTGCCAGGCCAAGCGTGGCTGCCAACGTTAAAGCGCCGCGAGACGCGCGAGACGAAGACCACGGGGTATGAGCGGACGAACTCATCGGCCCTAGCATGGCACACGCTTCAACGTAGCGTCGTGACGTCGACCACGACGAATCCACCTTCGGGCAGATCCACGTCAATGGAGTGGCGCTCCTTACCACCGGGGCCGAACACCGTCACTTCGACGCGGTGGGCGCCAGCGGGGACAACGAGACGTCCTACATAGACCTTCGCGGGCAATGTGCTCCAGCTGCGTGTGTCGGGTTTGTCTAGCGCAACGAGCGTGCCTTCGACGGCCGCGGCGGCGA
>JAESSZ010000493.1 GCA_016763875.1 Nannocystaceae bacterium | reverse complement strand
GCCCGCCGCATCGTCCAGGCCCGTGAAGGCCCAACCCGCGAACCCCATGCCCAGGAGCATGGCGGACGCGAAGTAGAAGAAGCCAGCGACCCCGAACGGCGTCAGCATCAGCGACAGCGGGACGAGCACCAGCGCCCAGGCCACCGCCTGAATCTTGGCGACGGCGTCCCCGCGCACGTTCGGCACGGTCATGATCCCGGCGCGGGCGTACTCCTGCTTGCGGAACAGGGCGATCGCGAGGAAGTGTGGGATCTGCCAGACGAGCAGGATGCCAAACAGCACCAGCCCCCCGGCGTCGATGGACCCCGTCACCGCGGTCCACCCCAGCAGCGGTGGCGCCGCACCGGGGATGGCCCCGACCAGCAAGGCCAAGGGCGAGCGGTACTTCAGCGGGGTGTACACGCACACGTAGCCCGCGATCGCCATCAGACCGAGGACGGCCGTCAGCAAGTTGGTCCCGACCGCCAGCACCGGAAACGACAGCGCCGAGAGAATCGCAGCGAACTTCACTGCGGTCGCAGGACGCATGCGGCCGGCCGGGAGTGGCCGACGCTTCGTGCGTCCCATGAGGCGGTCCGTGTCGCGCTCAAGCCACATGTTGAACGCATTGGCACCGGCGACCGCAAGCGCGGTCCCGAGCAACGCGGACAGGGCCAAACTCGGGGTCACTTCACCGGGGGCAAGCAGTAGTCCGCCGGACGTGGTGACCAGGCACATCCGCGTGATCGCGGGCTTGGTCAGCATGAGCAAGTCACGGGGCTCGGGCCGAGATGGCGGTTGACGATTCACAGCGCAACGCCCTTCTGGTCGTGCCGGCAAAAGCTATCTAGCGCCCTGTAGGCGTTCGCGCACGCGCATTTCTTCCGTGACTTGCACGGCGTTCCGCGGTCGAGACAGCTCTTGAAAACCCACTGCGCTTTGGCAGGCCGGTCGCCAAGTTCCTCGCATGTCGGCGCACGGTCGGCGGCCATCAAACAATGCGTCATCGCCCGGGGCACCCCGTTGTCACACAGCGCCTTGTTGGCGGCACAGTTGTCGTACCAACGCAGCACCGCATCGACGCATCCTTCGGTGTCGACATGCTCGCCCGTCTCGCTCAACTTCGGGAGGCTGGTCGCAAACCAGTTCTCGGAAACTGTGTAGCGCCAGTACGCCGTGATGCCGAGGCAAACGACCAACACGCCGATGATTCCGAACACGAGGCGCAGGCTCGGACCCGAGGTATCGACGTCGCCTTCGGACGTTTCCGGGGGGGTTGGAGCCGACACGCCCGGAACCTAGCGCTCGTGTATCGAGCGGTCAACGTGGCATCACGCACGCAATCTTGGGCCCCCTCGACGTTGCGCGAGCCCGGCCCTTTCGGCGTTGCCCCGCCGCGTCGAGTGGGCCACGAGGGCGAAATTGGGGCGCTGCGTTTCACGCCCGCAACCTCCGTTGCAACCCCCCGACTTACAGCTCGCACCACCGCTCGCCGAAGCATGCGCGACCAGCTCACCCCTCAAGCGGCGGCGCGCGTCCTCGCCAACCCCCGGGGTGACGCCGCCGCACACACGGTGGACACTGAGGCGATGAGCACCCTCGGTGAGCGAGTACGCGCGACGCTGACCGGCCACGCCTGGACGGTGCTGCCCCATCTGCGCCATCGGTTGCTGGGCCATGGGGGGGCGCCCACCACGGACCGACCGTGGGCGACGACGGTGTCCGATCCGCGTTTAGGAGAGGTGCGACTCACCGGTGCACTGCGATCGGTCGCAGGGGCGGACACCCTCGCCATCGTTGTCCACGGTCTGGGGGGTAACGCGGACGCAGGCTACTGCCTCGAGCTTGCCGACGCCGCGGCACGGGCCGGGTGGGCCTGTCTTCGCGTCAATCTGCGCGGCGCCGACGGACTCGGACAAGACCTCTACCACGCGGGCCTGGTCTCAGACGTGGCCGCGGTCGTGAACTCAAAGGCGGCCGCCGAGTTTCGCAGGATAGCGCTCATCGGATTTTCGCTCGGCGGACACCTCGTTCTGAAGTACGCGCTGGGGCCCGACCCCCGGGTCCAAGCGGTGACCGCTGTGTGCTCCCCGTTGGACCTGCGCGCCAGTGCGATCGCATTCGACCGACGACGCAGCGCGCCCTACCGACGACACGTACTGCAAGAACTCAAAGCGGCGTACCGCACGATGCATCGCAGGGGCGTGACAACCAGTCCGCTTCGCGAGGTGACGGCAGTAACGAAGATTCAGGATTGGGATGCACGCGCCGTGGTGCCGCGCTTCGGTTTTGCCAACGTCGAGGACTACTACGCCCGGGCCGCCGTCGGTCCACACCTGTCGGCCCTGAAAGTCCCCGCGTGTTACGTGGGCGCCCCCTTTGATCCGATGGTGCCGCGGTACACCGTCGAGGCATCCCTGCGGGCTGCGGGCAACGCGGTCACGGCCCGCTGGATTGAGGGCCGTGCTGGTCATGTTGGTTTTGCCGACCGCACGATGTCGGATCGTATTGTCGAGTGGACCCACGAACGCCGCGGCTAGAACGCTGACCGCTCTAGAAGTTCAGACGAACATCGAACTGGGCGGCCAACGGTAGCTGGAACGCAGTCTCCACCAGGTAGTTGCCCTGGGGCTGCACGATCTCGCGCTGAAAATGCTCGCTCGGCTGACCCGGATTTTGGACCTTGGCGTGCTTGAGGTCTGAGGTCTGCCCGCCCGCGATAGGTCGCGTCGTCTGGAACGTATAGACCTCATCAACGCGCAACGTTGCCTTTGCGTTGGTCAGGTTGAACAAGCGAACCGCAATCCCTAGCGCCATCGAGTCACCGATGGGATAGGCGTACTCAAGGTTGGCGTTGACCTGGTAGTTGGGCTGCAGGCGCCCGCCCAGACCGCGGGGGACAATGTGCGTGGGAAACTCGCCGCGGTAACGGTTGTGACTCGCACGCACCGAGACCGGGGAACCGCTCCGCAAGATCACGCCCCCGCCGATGGCCAGGGCGCCGGACTTCTCCATGTCGAACGTATAGGCCCCGCTAAGGTTGACCCGATGCCGAACATCGTTGGGCAGCGGACCAAAGTTATTGCGCACCAGCTCGGGCAAGTCGTACTGGGAGCTCGCACCCACGTTCACCGCCCCCGTCACGGGATCGACGAACCCACCGTAGTTGCCGAGACTTCGCGAGAACGTATAGGACCCGACGAACATCCAGTCGTTGCCGAGGCGCTTGATCGCCTGCAGCGAGAACGCATCGAACGTGCGAGTCGGTTTGTCGAACAAGGTGCCGACCTTGCCGAAGGCCTCAGCGAGAAAATCGCAACGCACCGCATCGCGAGCCAGCTGCCCGTAGGCGGGAGAGTCGCGATCCAAGGCGTCGAGTTCCGAGCGAATCCCAGCGCACTGGGCGTTTTTTGCCGCGATAGCGTCGGCCCCAACTGCGACCCCGGGGTTGGCCACGATGAAGTTGTTGCCGCCGTCGGTACTGATGCCCTCGACGGCGCGCCCTAGATCTCGGTGCAACCACTTCACCTCCAGCGTCAGGTCTTCGATGACCTCGTGCTGGTAGCCAACCTGAAAAGCCTGGTCGTATTGCCCGCGCAGGTGAGGAACGGTCGCGCCCGCGAGCAGGCCGGTGGTCGTATCGCCGAAGTCGCGGCAGTATTCGGTGGGCTGACCACGCACGGTCTGCTCCCGCGGTGCGCCATCCGGGCCATCAACACTGTTACCTTCGCAGTCCGAGTGGTTGTAGGTCCGGCCCACGCCCACCAGACCGCCGTAGACGCGGTTGATCAACGCCAGCGGCATCTGCTGGTAGAACCACCCGTAGTTGGCGAACAGCCGGCTCTTGCCCTTCTGGGTCCAGTCGTAAACGACGCCGACCCGTGGCGCGAAGCTGTCCCAAATGCGGATCGCCGGCCGTCCAAGCAAGTCGCGCATGTCCTGCATTTCCCAGCGCACGCCCGCGCTGACGAAGAGCGAGTTGGTGATCGCCCAACGGTCCTGCAGGAACACACCGTAGTTCTGGGTCGAAACCCGAGACTCGTAGGCCTGCACGCGCACGCCGTTGCCCAGCGGATCGGTGATCGCCCGAAGCTCGCCGTTTTCGCGCTGCACTCGCCCAAATCCCTGCGTCGCCCGGCGGTTGGGGTCGTTGCCACCGACAAAGACCTGTCGATTGTTGTTGACCCTTCCCCGACTGCGATTGCCGTACGCCCCTGAGCTCGGGTCGTAGCACCACTCGCCACCACCGACTTCCCCCGACTCGCAGTTCTCTCGGAAGTCCGACTCGTTGCTGCCCGAATACTGCAGCACACGCCGCCGGGCGAGGTGCTCGAATTGCGCGCCGTACTTGAGTTGGTGGGCGCCCGCGCCGTTGAAGAAGTGCGTGAGCGCGAGATCAGCTTGCAGGCGACGGCCAGTCTCCTTGGAGTATTGCCCCAAACCGCCGGCCACCCACGAACGCACGGGGCACGTCAGGCCCGGCAAGTCGGCGTCGTTGCACGCTTCGCGGACCCCTGGGACATCTTCGATGCCATCTTCGTTATCAAGGAGAGCGAAGAGGTCCTTGCCTTGGCCGTCGGTGTACTGCGTCGACGGCGTGCGCTTGTGGTCGGGATTGTCCAGCTTGAATGCTTCTTCGTAACTGGTCTGAAGGAATCCAAGCGTCGCGTCGATCTCGACATTGTCGTTGGCCACCCGGCCGGCGTACTCGAGACTTGCCCCGATCGCGTTGCCACGGTCCCACCCGAAGTGATCGTTGACGAGCCCGTTGGCCACCGTCGAGGCACCACCGATCGTCGCGTTGGGGCTGGCCCCCAGCGAATCGGGATCGATGGCCGAAAGCGGTCGCCGAAACGCGCGGCGCTGAAACTTTGGCTGCACTCGCAGCGTCGCGGCAATCCGGTGTTTGTTGGTGATGAAGTAGTCCAAGCCGACCAGCATCTGGCCGCCCACCGTGCGCGTTGGAAACTGCTGGCTCGCAAACTGACGCGTGGCCAGATAGTCCTCACCGTCCTCGCAGTCGCCCGCGCCGTTTTCGTAGGGGCACTGGTCGTAGCCACCCGATTGGTTCTTGTCGATGCGGTGGTGATAGGTCTGGCTGAGCGTGGCCCGCGATCCAGAAACGACGATGCCACCGACCCAAAACAACTTGTCCTGCAGATATCGACCCGCCGGACTATCGGCCTTGATCGAGCCCGCTGGCGAAATGTGGTCCGTGGTGATCGAATCGCCGAATAGACCCAGGATCGCGGCGTTCTGGATGTCGGTCACAGCCTCCGGCTCCGGGCCCATGCCCTCGAAGTACGGCGGGTGCTTGATGTAAGTCG
>JAESSZ010000492.1 GCA_016763875.1 Nannocystaceae bacterium | reverse complement strand
ACTGCCACCGGGAGAGCATTCGCTGCGCGACCAGGTGCTCGCCGAGCCGGCGCCCTTCAAGGCGGCACTCTTCTAGGGTGGCCCGCAACTCAATATCGGTCATTCGAAGGGTCTGCGCGAGGCGAGCGCTCAAGAAACCACCGTTCGCTCCAGAATGCACCCACGCGACGCGTCCCTCGTGGAAACACACCCGCGCCTCGTCGAATGCGCCATCAATATATAGGATGCCGCCGGGCCTTCGACCGGCGACCTGGTTGGCAACGACCTGGTGCAGCGCATTCCAGAGATTGTCGGTCGCATCATGCGCCGCAGTTGCGAGTGGGATGCTCATGGCCCTTACGCAAAGAACAAGCATATCGTGTTCCAAGGCGAACCCATGTGGAGTGGAGCCAACTTGGCCAATCCCCGGGCCAGGCGGCG
Organism: Nannocystaceae bacterium; assembly: GCA_016763875.1. Taxonomy (GTDB): domain Bacteria; phylum Myxococcota_A; class Polyangia; order Nannocystales; family Nannocystaceae; genus JAESSZ01. Next base: position 4,378 of record JAESSZ010000492.1, on the reverse strand, counting down.
ACCGTTGAATCTTTGACAGGCCGTCATCATCCTGACGAAATCGGCGGTAATCTGACGGCGGATGCATGCTCCATGGGCCCGGACTGAAGCGGCACCGCTACGTCGAATATGAAGCCCGCGTTATTTGGCGAGGAACAAGACACCTTGCGCGGGCCCGTCGACCTTGTCATCGTGGCGCCGCAGTCGGTGACCACCAACTGCTGAAAGAACGTTGCAGTCCGAGCGTCGAACCGACCCGTTTTGGGTCACGGTCGTCGGAAGTGGATCGGCGGCGCGGTTGAGGTCGCCGCATGAGTCTCCAAAAAGCTCTCCACGAAGCGCTGGCATCGATCCCCGACTGCGTTGCCGTTGGGGCGATCGACTTGGCTTCGGGTGAGTTGCTAGGAATCCGGGCGGTCGACCGTCACGTGTGGGAACTGTGCGACCTGGTCTCTGTCCTCCCCGAGAGTCAGAGCGTCTCGACGGTGTTCAAGAAACACAAGGGACTCAGCGACGCCGAGCAGTGTTGCTTTCGAGAGCTCATCGTCACCTCAGACGAACTCATCCACGTCTTCCAACGCGGCAGGAGAACCAAAGCGATCGTGATGGTGAGCATCTGCCGGGTCTCGGCGAATCTCGGCATGGCCCTCGTGCACGCCCGACTAGCGCTGGGCCGAGTCGAACAAGAGGTCTAGGCCCGCGGTCACTCTGCCCGAAGGGCGACCGACTCCCGCGGGCACCCAACGACTCGATTCTCGAACCGAGGACCGCTACAGCGGCAAGTACATCAGGTGCAGACCATCGGTAAGGTCCGGCGTATTGCAGGAGAACTCAACGGAGGTGGTGTCGGACTGAATGCCCGCGGTCGCCCCCGCACCACTTTCGTCGACGTTGCCCGCGTTGATCGTGTCGACGTAACAAACGTCGATGGCTCCCCCCTCGTGCAGCATCGCCTGAACGCGGATGAGATCGTTGTTGTCGCCGAAGAAGTGCGGCGTGTCCCACTGCACCACAAATCGTCGATTGCCCACTGGGCCGATCGTCTCGTGGAAGACGCCACCGCCGACACCGTCCACCGGATCGAGGTCATCCCAGTAGACCGCGATGAGATAGTCCTCGAACGGATCCGGAAGACACGCGTTGGTCAGCCCTGGCTCAAACGCGGTGCCGAAGCCCAGCGTTCCGTTCGATCCGATGGTCACCTCGGTGAACGCCGTGCCGTAAAACGTGAAGGTGAAGCCGAGCGCCGCCGTCGCCTCGTCGTCGTCGCTGAGCAGCAGGTCCGTGCCTGATCCATTGATGTCGTCGCACGGCAGAATACCGGCGTCCAGGGACAGGCCTTGGTACACACCATCGTCCCCAAACGGGATGCCCTGGAGATCACACCCGCTGAAGTCGTACTGGCACGCTCCGTTGCAACCCAGCGTGCCCCCTAGCAGTCCCAGGTCTGCACACGTGATGCCTCCGAGAAGGCCACCATCGCAAGTCTCTGAACCATCGATGGTGTTGTTGCCGCACGTTCCACAGTTCTCGGTGCCAATGGTGTCGCACGCCGCGTTGCACGTGAGCCCGCCACTGTCGAACCCTTGCGTCACGCAACTGTCGGTCCCAAAGTCAGTGCCATCGCAGGCCTCGTCACCGTCTGCGAGCGCATTGCCACACGTCCCGCAGGCGGTGAAGTCGTAGTCGCAGCTGGTCGTGCAACCCAGGCTGCCACTGTCGAAGCCTTCACCGGCGCAGGTCTTGCCTGGGACGTCGGGCCCGTCGCAGTCTTCGTCGGCTTCGCGGACGTCGTTGCCACAGGTGGAGCACCCGCTCATATCGAACAGGCAGTCATCCCCGCAGGCCAACGAGCCGGTCATGAACCCGAGGCCCTGGCAGCTCTCCTCCAGGCCCTTTTCGGTGTCGCAGTCTTCGGCGGGATCGATGTCCGCATTGCCACAGACCCCGCAGCCCGCGTCGTTGTACTCGCAGTCCGTGGTGCAGAAGAGCGTTCCGTTGTCGAAGCCGATCGTGGCGCACGTCGCCGCACCCACCGTACCGTCGCAGTCCTCCTCGCCTTCCTCTTGGCCGTTGCCGCACACGAAGAAACCACAATCGTCGAGGTCGTAGCCACCACAGTTGGCGGTGCATGCCAGCTGCCCACGCTCGAAGCCCAGCGCGACGCACGAAGGGGTGTCGCCCAACTCGGTGCCGTCGCAAACATCCTCGCCGTCGATGATGCCGTTGCCACACTCCGGTTCGCCAGGCGAGCCGTCATCCATCCCATTGCTCGTGGCCGAGGACCCGTTGCCGCCTTCGTCCTGCGCGGCATCGTCGTCCGCGGCACCTTCGCCCGCACCACTGTCGTGCGAAGTGGCGCCGTCACTGGTGTCGCCGTCCGGGTCGCTGAAGCTTCCCTCTGTGGCGTCGGAGATGCAGGCGGGGAGCACCGCACCAGCGGCCAATACAAGGCAGGTCAGTCTCATTGTGGTGTACCTCCCGCGAGGCGCAGGCTCAACTGCCCGCCTTGCGGCCGGCACCTTCTACCGAGCGTGCGGAGACCTATCCAGGCAGATGCGGCCATCTGGCTGGACGCTGACTCACAGCGCGCCTCCGCGCGGTGCCGACCGTCGAGCCCAGAGCCAGCCGTAGCGCTATGCATCCATGCATGGTGCGATGCATAAGCGGGGGTGCTACGGTCCGCAAATCGTGCAACTTAGCGACCTCAAGGGCGAAAAACTCGGCATTTGTGTTTCTGGCGGACTGGATAGCCGGACCGTCACCCACCGCCTGATCGAAGCGGGCGCGGATGTTCTCGGCTTCACTGCCGACCTGGGCCAACCTGACGAAACGGACATCAACGATGTCGTCGAACGCATGCGCCCGGCCGGCGCGGACACCGTGGTTGTCGACCTCAAGGAAGCGATGGCGGAAGCGTGCTTCATGATGTTGCGCTCCCAGGCGATGTACGACGGCGGCTATTGGAGCACGACTGGCATCGCTCGCGCAGTCACCGTGCACGGCCTTGTCCGCGAGATGGAGAAGCGGGGCTGCACGGTGCTCGTACACGGCGCGACCGGCCGCGGCAACGACCAGATCCGCTTCGAGCGGTACACCAACACGCTGGCCCCAGCGATGAAGGTCTACGCACCGTGGCGCGACCCAACGATGCTCGCCCAGTTTCCTGGCCGCAAGCAGATGGCCGAGTACCTCCAGCAGCACGGCATGGAGGCAAAGATCGCCAAGAAGCGCTACTCGACCGACGCCAATCTGGCCGGACTGTCGCACGAAGCCGAGGATCTGGAAGACCTTGAGACTGGGTGCTTGATCGTCGAACCGGTGATGGGCGTGTGGCCGCACGATGCCCCCGACGAAAAGGAAGCGCTGACGGTCCGATTTGAACGTGGCCGTTGCATCGCGATCAACGGCGAGTCGGTCACCCCGTTGCAGGCAATGCTTCGCGCCAACGAGATCGGCGGGCGCAACGGCATCGGACTGAGCAACGCGCTTGAGAACCGGGTGATCGGGACCAAGAGCCGTGGGGTCTACGAGGCCCCCGGTCTTGAACTGCTCGGATTCTGCCTTCGCGCCGTGTTCCAAACAACGATGGACCGACGCAGCACCGGGCTCTTTCACGCGATGTCGCGATTGATCGCCGAGCAGATCTACGACGCACGCCTGTTCGACCCCGGGGCCCAGGCCGCACTCGCCGGAGTCGACGTGTTCGCGCAGTACGCAACCGCCACGGTCAGGGTCTTGCTGTACCGCGGCAACATCTACTTCGACGCGCTTAGCGACTGCCCGCACAGTTTGTACAACCCAGCCGACGCCTCCATGGAGGCGAGCGACGGTCTGGACCCGACCAGCGCCCAGGGTTTTGTTGAGGTCCTGCAGTGCGAGGCCTCGGCGCTCGCCAATGCCGGACAAATCGCAAACCCGTTCTGGTCGCTCGACTAAGGGAATAGTCGCGGCGACGGTTACAGCGAGTCCACCTCGCGGATCGTCGCCCGCGGATCATGCAACTTCGGTAGTGACTCACGCCGCATGAAGAACCTGACCTTGCCATCGCGAACGACCTCGGCGTAGTGCCGCTGGAAGTCGGCACGTCGGGCCAGACCGCGGGTGGCTATCAGGATGGCATCGGGCTTGCGCACGTTCACCACGTAGTCCCAGTCCCACTTGGAGTGCCCGGGGTGAAAGCGACGGACGCGGAGCTTGGCAATGTGCCGATCGGACTTGCCCAACAGATCAACGGCGGGCCGCTCGCTAAAGTAGACCGGGACGCCCGCCCAGTGCACGCCGATCACGGTGTCTGAGGCCGTGTGCTCGCGAACGTACAGCGCACGCGCATGGTTGCGGGCGTTGTGCTTGCGATACATGGTGGGGCCATCGGCCGAAAACCACTCGCTTGAGGCTT
>JAESSZ010000491.1 GCA_016763875.1 Nannocystaceae bacterium | reverse complement strand
GGCGAGGTGGAAGAGGCGCGAGTCGTCGGTCAACAGGCGGAGGCACTCCTCGAGCGGTCGGGGCTCGCCACGAAGATTGCCCGGCCCGTGGTCGACGACCTCGCCAGCGTCTTGCGGTGAACCGAGCGCGAGCGTTGAGGCGCGGCCCGTGTCGGTCCCGGTGCGCGTGGCCACCGCAGGAACGCAAGATCTACCTCGGCTTGGCCAGCGGGCTACTCTCGGCCGCGTAACCTGGGCCCGCCGCCACGATGGACATTGCCGCATGGACGTTGATAGCGCTCCTCGTCACCTTGTGGGTGGTGCATCGCACGTGGCTGAGGGCGGTCTGGTTTCGGCTCGAAGATCCGCGAACGGTTGCGGTGTTCCGCATCGCAACCGGGTCCTTGCTGCTGGCGTGGCTCGTCGATCTTGCGCCGCTGTACGACTACCTGTTCTCCGACGCTGGTCTGATGACGGGCGAAGAAGCGCGCGCGCGTTTCGGGAGGGGCCAACGCTGGTCCCTGCTGTACGAGTACGGCTCGCCGACGTTTGTGCGTGGTTACGTCTGGGTGATGGGCGCGGCTTGTCTTGCGTTCACCGTCGGACTGGCGACGCCCGTGACCAAGTGGATCACGCTGGCCCTGCTTCACGGGCTGGTCACTCGCAACGCGATCTACCTCGGTGGCGAGCAGGTGTTCACGAGCTTCTTGTTCTACTTGTGTCTGTCGCGTTGCGGTGAGGCCTACGGTTTTGATGCATGGCGGCGGCGGCGTCGCTCGCCGCAGACGCTCGCGCTACGTGCGATACCAGCGTGGCCTCGCATGCTGATGTTGCTGCAGCTGCTGGCGGTGCTGTGCGTCAACGGGCTGGCCAAGTACGGGGACATGTGGCGCCGCGGCGACATGGTCTACTACCTGTTCAACCACCCGCATTTCGGACCGAACTTGCTGCCGTCCACCCGTTGGGAGGTCTCTGCGCTGCTGGGAACGAACCTGTTTCGGTGGATGACCTGGGTGGGGCACGGGTTCGAGGTCTTGTTTCCGCTCGCGTTGGTTGGGGTGGTGCTGCGTGTGGCGGCGACGTCTCCGTTGCCGAAGCTCAGCGGCGGGGCACGGTGGGTCTCGCGCGGTATCCGCGTCATGCTGGGTAGCAATATCGTTGTGCTCGCAACGCTTCGCTTCCCCCCGCAAACACGCGGTCACCTGCCATTTGTCGCCGTTGTCTTCGCAGGCGTCTTGATCGCGATAGGGCCGGCACTGCTCGGCGTGGCGCGCCGGATACCACCCAGACTCCTCGCGTTTGCCACCGGCCGCCTGCTGTGGGGAACGTTGTTGTTCGTGTTTGGGTTTCAACTGTTCGTGGTCTTCGAGATCGGATGGTTTACCGGACTCACGATGTCGACTGCGATCTTATTCGTGGATGGGAAGGAGATCGGGCGCGTCATGGCCTGGGCCCGCGGGGTGGGCGTGCGCGCGTTGGCACCTCGCGGTCTGCGTGCTGGCCCGCAAGAGGCCCCGCAACAAGTCGACGCCTCCGAGCCCGTCGCGTCATCCTCAGACTCGCCGTTTCGCCGTCGTGCGGTGGCGGTGCTGTGCGGCTTGCATATCATCGCGGTCGCAGCGGCCCAGCTGCCCGGGGACAAAGTGATGCCCGCCTGGCGGAAAACGATCGAGCAACCGCTGGACCTCTGGCTAGACTGGACGACAGGGTTTCAGGTGTGGCGCATGTTTGCCCCCAACGGCTCGCGCCACATCTTCGATGTGGAGGCCGTGCTGGTCGACACTGCGGGACGGGAGCACAGTCTAGGGCCAGGGATCGTCGACCCAGAGCTGCGGTCATCCGCCTGGGGTCGGGACAAGCGCGAGAAGATACGGCGGCGCCTCGGGGGCCGCGGGCAGCGATATCGGGTCTGGCACGCGCAATGGCTCTGTCGACGGTTCGCGCACACGGTCCCGGGTGACGTTGCCGTGCGGATCTACGCGATTCGCATGACCATGCCCGCGCCACAGCAGCTCTCTGATGACATCGCCTCGGCACTCCAGCAACACGACGCATCACTGCGACGGTGGGTGAAGTACGAAGTGTCTTGCCCCTCGCCCTGAGCCGCGAATGGGTCGAGGGCCCTGCGCTCGATGTCGTCGAGACGGCGCCGCGACCCTTCGTGGATTGTCGCGAGCACCCCACGCAGAGCTCCCTGGGTGTGGCGCTCCAGGGGACGGGCGCGTGCGAGCCAAGCCCGTGCACGAGCAACCAGGAACGCAACGAGTTCCTCGCACTCAGGACCGTCACCACTGATCAGGTCATGAGTGTCGACACCAAACGCGCGCAGCTCAGAGCGTGGGACCCACACACGTCCGCGCCGCGCGTCACGACCGAGGTCGACGATCATGTCCACCAGTCGGACGGCGACCGCGAGCTCATCGCAGCGAGCGATGCACGCCAGCCTCTGCTCGCCCGCGACCCGTAGAATCAGCCTGCCCGCCGATGCCGCTGACAACCGGCAGTAGTCCTCAAGCGTCGAAAAATCTCGGAACTCGATCGCGGCCGCCTCGATGCGGAACGACATCACCAGGTCCGTCAGCGGCGTGATCGGGATCTCATGCCGTCGCACGGTCGCCGCCAAGCGTACGAACATTGGTTGCTTCGCTTGGCCATGGAAGGCGTCGAGAAGCTCCGACTCGTAGCGGTCTAGTTTCGCGCAACGCTGAGCGGTGGTGCCAGGGGCGATCGCCAGACCGTGTCCGTGGTGCGCAAAGGCGACCAGCACCTCCGCTCGCTGCCACAGCCAAGGGTGGCTTTGCAGCACGCGCTGGGCGCCGACACCGAGTTGATGCGCACTTGCCCTCTTGCCAATGCCACCCGTGGTCACATTGAGAGTCTGCGGCGGTATCCGGGCTCTGCCATGCGAAACTGCTCGAGCGGTCGGTTGGCGGGACCTATCGGCGTCCTATCGGACGCGGAAAACTACCCAGTCGGACCGCCTGTACGCAGAGCACGGCGGCTGGACAGGGGGTACCGTGGCGGTCTTGTGGATACGAGCGTTCGCCAGACGCGCTGGTGTCCATGGCGACGCGCTTGGAGTCGTGGCTGTTTTCTGGGCGATCTGCCGGGCGTACCTGGGATGCCGGGCGTATCTGGGATGCCGAGCAAGAACTAGCGCTCTTGTTGGTCCTCGTAGCGAGAGGTTGCACATGATGGCGCGGGGGCCGGTCACATCTGCGTCGTGCTGACTCCATCGTGTCCCGATGATGGGCGACACACCACAGATCCACCGACCTGCCGGCACCTCCGGACCACTATTTCGCTGGCCATCCACGCCGCAACCGAGCGCGCGCCTCACTGTGGCCGACGGAGACAGTTGCGTATCCCTGCAAGATAGGACGGTGTTGGGTATTTTCTCCCCAGGGCAGCACCAGCTGCCCCCACAGATCCCAGCCGGGGTCGACTTGTGGTTCTGCAGCGGTCAATCGGTCGCGGGCAACAAGGTCGGCGGGACTGTGCTTCGGGCGAGGGTGTTTGGCGAGTACACATACCGCGTGACGGCGCCTCATCTGCTGGTGCCGATGGCGATTGAGCGAGGGTTCGCGGACGCCCCGGCGCTCGACTTCAATCGCGCGGTCATGTCGGCTATCGGCGACGCGCTGGGGGCCACGCCCGCCAACGCCGAGACGCTTGCCGCAGCCACCCCGGCGATCGCCGCCGCGATCAACAACCGGTGGACCGAACTCGGGGTCCGGTTCGAAGGCTTCACGACGCTGGGCGGCCGCTAGCGTCGACCGGTTTGAATTCGGGCGTAGCGCGTCGATTAGATGACCACGGCTTGGATATCGACGGGTGCAAGGCCGTGGCTAGACGGGGGCTGAGAAAAGCAATGCGTTGAGCAGGCTACAGAGACGCGGCGGAGCAACGCGTGCGGTTGTCGACCGGGGCCGGTTCGCAAATGCGGGTAGTTGCGGCGCAGACCACCGCGCTCGGAGTTCTGCCTGTCTATGGGGGGACTGGTCGGGGGACTACACTGGCTTCTTGTGAAACAGCGATGCGCACGCTCGAGAGCCCGAATCGTCTCGCAGTCGCTCGCACGCCCCGTGCTTCGCATCTGCTACGATCGACCCGTGCCCACGGACGACGCCGCTGCTGATGAAGTGGCGCGCGGGTGATGCCGCGTGCGGCGAGGCGTTGTTCGCCCGCTACTACGACCGGGTCGCTCGATTCTTCTCGAACAAGGGCACCGCAGACGCTGGTGATCTCGTGCAGGCCACGTTCGCCGCGTGCCTCGAGAAGGTCGGCCAACTTCGCGATGCGGCTAGTTTTCGTGCGTTCGTCTTTGGGATCGCCCGTTTCGAGCTACTGCACTACTACCGACGCAAATCCCAGCGTGAGACGCCCTTCGATGCCGACAATGACTCGATCTGCGACCTGGACCCGACGCCGAGCCAGTTCATCGCGCAGCACGAGGAGCAACGCTTGCTGCTCGAAGGCCTACGGCAGATCCCACTCGACCTTCAGATCGTGCTTGAGCTCAGCTACTGGGAAAAACTCACCGCCGCGGAGACAGCGTCAGTGCTCGGGATCCCTGAGGGCACGGCGAAGAGTCGGCTACGGCGCGCTCGCGAGCGCTTGGACGCGAAGCTCGCCGAGCTGGCCGACTCCCCAGACCGGCTGCATTCGACCGTTGCCAACCTGGAGCGCTGGGCCGCGGGCCTGCGCGACCGCCCGAAGTAAAGCACTCACGGGACACGGCAGGCTTTCCATCAAGTCTGACCACGGCCTCGCAGAAGAAAATCATACAAAGGCGTGATCGGTTCGACGCCGAGACGGGCTCCCCATATGAAGCCGAGAACACAGCGAACTCGGCCCCATCCGGCCCCACTCACTCTCGAAAGAAAACGAACAATGATCGCGATCATCAACACCGTGTTTTCCTGTTTTTCCTTCCTTGGCGCCCAAGTAGGAGGGATTGGCCCCACGCCGTCGGGTTGCTAGCCGGGCCATGACTTTATCGGCTGCACAGTGCAGCAACGAGACCCTGCTTGCGCCGCCGTGCCAAGCGGGGTTTCGCATTGCGTGGCCGAGCGGGAGACCGCAACAAGAAGTGATCCAAAGCCGCTCACGCGGGGCATTACAAACAATGACCCATGCGATCCAATCCTGCACTACGGACCCTATGTCGCTGGTCGCCAACGGGTGCAACCGAGCGCTCGACCGAACCGTGCTCCCTGTCGCGGTCTGGGCCAAGGCAAACAGGATCCGGCCGCACGCCGCGTCATGGGGGTGGCCATGCTCGTTCTGCCCGTCGTCGCGGCCATAGCGAGTCGCGGCTAGATCGCTCCGCTCGCGATGGTGGCGGCGATCGTTGCGTACCTCCGGCTGTACATGCCGCTGAAGCGCCGCATGATCCCGGGCAGTCGGCGAAAGCTGCTGATCGATCTCACCGTGTTTGTCGCGCCTGTCTATGCCGGGCTCTGCTGGCTCGGGGGGTTGGGACCAGCGGCGGCAACCGACGTGCTGGCGTTCGTCGTTGCGGCGGGTATCATCGTGCTGCGCAGCGGCAGTTTCCTGGCCGGCTGCTGCCATGGCGTACCTTCCCGCG
>JAESSZ010000490.1 GCA_016763875.1 Nannocystaceae bacterium | reverse complement strand
TCCAAACGAGCCAGCAGGGGTCCAGAGAGGCGGATCCGACCTCAACTCCAAGTTCGAGAAACTCAACTCACGGATCAGAAAAGCCTTCAAAACCTTTAAACGGGAGACTAACAAGGAGATAGTGAGCACGCTGCCCGCAGCCACCCAAGAATCGATCAAGAAGACCCACCGCGAAAACCAGCAGAAGATGGGTGAGAAGGTCAACACAGAACTCTCCCAGCTCATGGCTGATCGATGCGCCAGCATCGAGGGCGCGAGCCGCAACAACCGCACTCCGAGTATCGATGCTGACAGGCACGGTGACCGCGTCGGCACCCGAGGCCAGTCGTTCGATGACGGGGATGACACGTCGCAGTTGTCGCGCGTCCGACACGGGGTCGCTGCCCGGGCGCGTGGACTCGCCGCCAATATCGATCACGTCGGCGCCGTCTGCCACAAGCTGTCGCGCCCGACGCACCGCGACGGACACGTTGGGTGCGTCGGTCCCCTCGGCCACAAGCACGCCTCCGTCGTAGAAACTATCGGGCGTAAGATTGACGATGCCCATCACGCGCGGGCGTGACAGGGAAAGCGCACCGGTGGCGTGCAACCATTCATCGCCCCATGGGGCCGCGGCGAACCCCATCGCGTCGGCCTGGACTGACATCAACGCCGCTATCTTAGCCCTCACAGCGCCCGGGCGAAAACTAGCTGTGTATTGCCATCCCGAACGAGCGGGTGTTGTGCCCCCGCATCGGCGCCACGGTGTCATCAACGCGCATGCCGGACCGCGAGGGACGGCGGGAACTGCCGCCATCTGGACGGGCGGCACGGGCCGCAAGGCAACGGGCCCCGCGCAGGAGACCCGAGCGTGGCGTCAGCGCCCGCGCACACGCGCGAACTGCTTGGCATCGATCCCATACCGCCGCAGCAGTTTGTGGAGATACTTGCGGTCCATGTCCGCCTCGCGCGCGGCGCGGGAGATGTTCCCTTCGGCGCGCTGCAGCAGCCACTGGAGGTAGGCCTCCTCGAAGAGTTCAACGGCACGCTCCTTCTGCTCGCGGAACGTTAGCGTTGGGTCGAACTCCACGGGGTCGCCGTGCCCCGAAGTTCGCTTCCCGGTCGTCACGAGGTCGATCACCCCGTCGGGCGACAGGTACGCGCTCCGTTCAACGACGTTGCGAAGCTCGCGGACGTTGCCGGGCCACTCGTAGCCGACCAAGCGCGCCATCGCTTCGGGTCCGGGGTGGCTTCCACATCCCGGGCGGAAGCCGTCGCGAAAAGTGCTCGATGAGCATCGAGATGTCTTCGCGACGCTCACGCAGCGGCACGATCACAGGATTGACGACTGCGAGTCGGAAGTACAAGTCCTCGCGAAACTCGCCGGACTCCACCTGGTCACGAAGTTGTCGGTGCGTGGCCGCGATCACGCGGAAGTCGAACTCGTGCTCCTCGGTGCTGCCGACCCGACGCACGCGCTTGTTCTCGAGCACACGCATCAGTTTGGGCTGCAGGTCCTTGGGCAGCTCACCGATCTCGTCCAGGAACACGCTGCCCTCATGGGCAAGCTCGAACGCACCCGCGCGGCCATCGGGACCCGTCGTACCAAACAGTTCGGCTTCGATGAGTGCTGGGGCAACGGCGCCGCAGTCGACCACGACAAACGGTCCGGTGCGGCGCCCTGAGGCCTCGTGGAGCGCCCGTGCGATGAGGTCCTTGCCCGTGCCGGTCTCGCCCTCAATGAGGACGGTGACCTCGGTGCTTGCCACGCGCTCCAGCACGCCGAAGACCTTGCGCATCGCGAGGCTACGACCGAGCACCGGGCCAAATCGCTCCTTGTCGCTGGGCAGGGGCTCCGCCCTGGCGTCCCGTGGCAAGAACCGCAACTGCACCTTGCCGACCCCAAGAACGTCACCGGGTTTGAGGAACGCATCGCTGACTCGCGCGCCACCGACGAAACTCCCGTTGGTCGAACCGCGATCCACGACGCGGTACGCATCGCCTTCTCGTACGATCTCAACGTGCTGTCGGCTCACCGAATCGTCGGGCAGAACAACATCGCACTGGCGAGATTTTCCGATTGTGACTCGGTCCGCCAAGACCTCGATTTCGCGCCCGCGAAGCTCACCGGTGAGCACATGCAGTCGATACCCGGTGTGACGGATTTTCTCTTCTTCTTGGACCCGCGTGGACTCGCCGACCTCGGACATCGCATCTCCACGCTACCAGCGGAGCGCAAACCGGCCAAGGCGGCGTCAACTGAGGGGGCGATCTCCTGCGGTATTTGGACGCAGAACGACAAAGAGCGACCACCCAACGGCAGCCGCCCTTTTCGCACGCGCCTGCGCCACAGGTCATCAACCGGCGGCCAGGCGACGCGTCGTCGCAACCAACGGGCTGGACGCGCTCAGATGTAGAAATCCACCTCTGCGACCCCTCGCTGGGAATGCTCTTGCTCTCCCTTGGTGTCGCGCCGCTCATCGGGCTGAACTGCGGGTTGCTCCAACGGCAACTCAAGTCGCGGCGACTCTTCGTGGATGCGCTTTTTGCGCTTCTTATTGGATGGGCGGTCCGTGATCCATGCGTGCATCGTGGGCCTCGTGTTGGTTGGACGAAGGTGCTGGTTGGAATACGCAGCCAATCCCGCAAAGGTTCGCCATTGGTCGCGTGAATGTTCTGCAAGCGACAAGCCGCTTGCCCGGTTCCAGGGTGTCTGCGCCGAACTTGTTGAATTGTCCGATGCGGCCCGCCGTCTGTCGACTTTTTCGCAAACGCGCGACCACGACACCAATGTCGGACCGAGCTGCAAAATGCGGGAACCACCAGCCACTAATTTCAGGGTAACGCCGCTTTTTGGCGGCGCAAGGGCACGCAACGTGGGCGCAGGGGCTACATCACCCGCAGGCACGACACGTGTACGCATCCGCCGTGCTCCTCTCCCGGCGTCAAGTGAGCAGAGCTGAACGTCGCTACGAGGCGTGGGTGGGTCGTCTGCGGACAAAGCACCGTGACGGCAGCGACCGTCGGCGCGCGCGATCCTGCAACGAGCGCGGGATCGCAACGCAATCAGGCGCTCGGCACGAGTCTCACGCGGGGTGGAGACCGCGCCGGACTCCGCTCGCGCAGGCGGCGGCTCGCCCTAAAAATCCACCACAACCCAGCGATCACCCTCGCGCTCGAGCCGCGCGAATCGACCATCACCGAGCTCGAGTGCGGCTTCGTGGGCGTCCGCAATAATCGGACCCGCCATACGATCTGCGAGGTGATCTCTCGCTTCGGTCAACGCCGCGGCGTGTTCGCCCTCCGTCCACGCCACCGCCAGGTCCTTCACCGAAAGACCGGTGCGATAGCGGCGCGGCGCCAGTCGCAACAACACGTCCCAGCGTTGCTGCCGGCTGGCTCGCACCAATGCAAGCAGCGCCCGACGCGGCGTGTCTTGGGCGTACACATCGGTTGGGTCTTCCGCGAACCGCCAACCTTCGTCCGTGAATACGGCGAGCACCGGACGCCCCGGCTCAACGAACACGATCGCCTCCGGCGAGGCCTGCACCGGTTTCGTCAACGCCCGCGACCAAGTCTTCTTTGCGGTCCCAAGCAACATCGCGTCGAGATTGATCGAAGGCGCGACGCCCGGAACGATGGCCGCGCGCACCTGCTGGGTATCTCCCTTGCCTATCGCGTTGCCCAGCGCGCGGCTCGCCTTGGTCAGGCGACGCGCTTCCTTGTGGCCGCAACCAGCACCCAAGCAGGCAACGAGGACGACGGTCAGCGACAACACGACCCCAGCCCGCCGCGTGCAACGAAGCAGGGGCATGCTCATGCGCCGTCGTCGGCCGCGTCGTCGTCGGGCCGCTTGTCGATCACCGCGGTGAACATCGCCTTGCTCTTCAGTTCGTCTCCCGCGTGCACCTCACCCGAGAAACGACCGACGCGACCGAGGCGCTTCGCCTCAATCCGAATCCGAAGTACTTCGCCCGGAACGGCCTTGGCGCGAAACTTTGCCTCCGAGATTCCGATGAAGTAGCCGATCTGCGTCTTGGGATCGAACTTGCCAGAGTAGTAAGTCAGCAGGATCGCGGCCTGCGCCATCATCTCGACCTGCACGACACCCGGAACGATCGGGTTGCCCGGAAAGTGCCCCTGCAAAATCGGGCTCGAATGCGAAACCAGGTGCTCGCAAACGATCCACTCGTCTGGCTTGGTCTCCACCACCCGGTCCACGAACAGGAACGGGAAGCGATGCGGAAGAATGCTGGTGATCGGGACGATCTTCATACCGGGCCGCGAAGCATAGCCCGGGCATTCTCGAACGTGCCAGTGGGACGGCGCAGCAACGCCGCGCGCCTACTTGCTGTGCTTGGCGTCGTAGCGTTTGACGACTTCGGTGGTGATATCGAGGCCGTCTTTGGCGTAGATCACCGTCATCGGGTCGCGCACCAGCACCAGATCCAGGCCTTTTTCAGTGCTGATGGCCTTCACGATGGCCGCAGTGTTTTTGTAGATCTTCTCGGTGAGCTTGGCCTCGTCTTCCATCAGGCCCTGCTGCATCGTCGAGTAGAAGTTCTGGAGCTCAAGCTGGTCCTTCTGCAACTGCTCTTGCGCGGCTGCCAGTGTGGGACCTTTGAGCGTCTGCAACTTGCTGAAGTCCGCTTCGAGCTTGTTGCGTTTCTTCTCGAACTTGGCGGCCTTGCTCTTGCCTTGGCTCTCGAGTTTCTTGCGGGCTGCTCGGCCGGCCTTGGTGTCGTTGAGCACCTTTTGCATGTCGACCATCGCCAGCTTCTTGACCGCGGGGACCGCGGCATTCGCGGTCGCGGGCATCGCTGAAAACGAGACCGCGCCAACACTGACGGCGAGGGCGAGGGATATCGACTGGAATACGGCGGCGAGTCGCATTATTTATGCTTCTTGTCGTAGCGAACGATCACGCGGTTGGTGATGTCCAGCTGTGGGTTGAAGTACAGGATGTTGAGTTGCGAGCGCACGAGGACCACTTGGAGGTTCTCCTCCAGAGAGACCTGCGCAACGATCTCTTCGAGCTTCTTGTAGATGGTGTCGGTCAGGACGGCCTCTTTCTCGGTCACGTCCTGTTCGAGCTCCCTCGACATCTGCTGGACCTCTTGCTCGGCGAGCATGAGTTCTTGCTGACGACGGATGAGCTCGGCCTCCGCGAGCATCGACGACTTCGCCTGCAGGTCGCGAAAGCGTCGCTGCAGGTCTTTGGTTTTCTTCTCGATACGCGCCTGGCCCTTGGCGTACGTGCCTTCGAGCTTTTTCTTGGCGCGCTTGCCCTCCTTGGTCTCGGTGAGGCACCGCTGCAGGTCGAGCAGTGCCAGCCGCTCCAGCGTTTCGACGTCGCCCGCAGCCTGGGCGGCGCGCAGCGGGGCGAGGACGGTACCTAGCGCCACCGAGGCGACCAGGACGAGGGGAACAAGCTTCATAGCGGGGACCTTACGAGCGGGGTGACGAGGGGGCAAGCGGGCTCAGACTTGGACGCTGTCGACACGCAGCGGATTCAGCCGCCCGCAATACAACGTTCAACGGACGGGAGGCCCGCGGCTAACGGTGGGCTGATGCAAACGCGCGGGCAGCGACCCGTCAGCCCAGGGATTGCCCCAGGCCGCCCGGTTGGGGGCGGAATCGTCGCTCACTCGTCCCCGCCCGACGCGGGGCGCGGCGTACGGGCCCCGCCTAGAACGAGTTGCCGATCGAGAACTCGAACACGACAGGATCATCGCCCCGTCTGAGGAACTCGGTCGGACGTTGGCGATCAAGCGGGAAGCCCCATTCGAAACGCAGCGGCCCGATCGGCGACTGCCACCGGAAGCCAAAGCCGAGCGAGTAGCGAAGGTCGCGGGCGTTCCACGGCGCGCATGGGTCGCTCTTGGGCAAGAGGCTGGGATTGAGGTCCGCGCAGTACAACGACTCGGTGTTGAACGCGTTGCCCATGTCGTAAAACAGCACGCCCTTGATATTGGCGGGCGGAATGATCATGAACTCGAGTTCGGCGTTGAGCGCCGTGAGCAAGTTGCCACCAATCTCGTAAGGGATCAGTTGCGCGGTCGGGTCCGGCGAGCCGGCGACCTTGATTTTCGGGCCCAAACTACGCAACCGGAACCCGCGGAGTTCGCCAGCGCCGAAAATACCGCCCGGGAAGTAGCGCTCGAAGATCGGCACGCCGCGGGGCTGGAAGCTGTGGACGAAGCCGACTTGTAGCCGCGTCTTGAACACGAGCCACGCGCGGAACGCCTGCTTGCTCTTGATCACCGGGAAGTAGAAACGGCTGTCGAGCGTGTAGCGGTTGAACCGGTTTTCGCTGCCCGTGTACTTGCTGGCGAACTCCCCACGAAGCTGGTGGTACATGCCCGAGGTCGGGAACAGGAAGTTGTCTCGCGTGTCGTACGCCAGTCGGGTCGTGACCGCCGAGGTGATCCCGTCCGCGAACAGGTTGGTGATGAGAGCCTGCTGCGGCACCGTGACCAGCGAGCCAGGCGAGAACACGCCGCCGACCGAGCCAAAGGTGCCAAACCCGACGTTGACGTTCTCGAGGCTGTAACCGAGGAACAGCGTCAGGTCGCGCACCAACGGATAACCCCAGCTGACGCGGAACCCGGTCGAGTTACGCGAAAAACTCGGGAAAATATTCTGAGAGTTGAAGACGTTGAAGACGAAGTTCCACTTGGTATCGAGGAAGTACCGCGTGAAATACGACAGGTTGAACAGACGCCGCAGACTCGAGACCTGGGCAACAACCGTCACCTGGCCACCGCGACCGAGGAAGTTGTCGTAGCTGACCTGGCCCTGAAGGACGAAGTTCTCAATCGTCGAAAAGCCAGCGCCGATCTGGAAGGTGCCGGTCAGTTGCTCGGTGACCTCGACATTGAGGATGATCCTGTCGGCCGCGGACCCCCGCGAGGTCGAGACGTCAACGTTGGAGAAATAGCCCAACCGCAGCACGCGGAACTGCGACGACTCTTTGGCCGTTTCGGAGTACAGGTCGCTTTCGGCGAGCATCATCTCGCGGCGGATGACCTTGTCGGAGGTCTTCTCGTTGCCGCTGATGTGGATCTTCTCGATGTAAACCAGCGGCCCCTTCTCCACGATCAAGTTCATGTGGAGGAGGAGTTTTTCCTTGTCGGGGCGCGAGTCGAGGATGACGTTGACGTACGCGTGGCCGTTGTCTTTGTAGCGGCGCTCGATGTCCGCGCGGATCTTCTGGATCTTGCCCAGCGAGGCAACGTCACCGACCTTGAGCACCGGTTCGATCGACTCGGCGAGGACTTCCTCGCTGAACAGCTCCTTTTCGCCCTTGCTGAGCGACTCCTTGGCCTTGATCGAACCGATGTTGTACTGCGGCCCCTCGTCGATAGGGATCGTCAGAAAAACGAAACGCCGATCGGCCGACAGCGCCAACTCCGGGTCCTTCGGACTCATGTCCAAGTAGCCGTGGTCGCTGTAGTACGAGCGTAGAAACGCGTAGTCCTGCTGGAAGGCCTCGCGGTTGAAGACACCTCCCGCCCGCTTGGGGAACGCCACGGATAGGTAACCACCCAACCGGGTGCCGATCGCCTTGCGCAGCTCCTTGTCCGTAAACGCCGTGTTGCCGACGAATTCAATGCCGCGAACGATGACCTCTTCCGACTCGGTCACGACCAGGGCCAGATCGACCTTGCCGGGTTCATCGATAACGGGCCGCAGCTCGTAGGCGACCTCGGCGAGGAACAGACCGCTCTCGGTGTACAGCGTCGACACCTTCTCGACGTTGTCTTTGACCTTGCCAAGGTCGAGCACCTCGTTCTTTTCCAGGTCCAACACCTCGTTGATGTCGTCCAGCTTTATCTTGTCGTTGCCCTCGACGATGATCTTGCGAATCGTCGGGCGCTCGGTCACGACGTAGTTCAGCACCACGCCGCGCGCGCTGATCTCGGCCTGGACCTTGACGTCATCGAAGTATCCCAGCGCCCACAGGCGGCGGAGATCCGATGCGAGTTTGCGAGTCGTCACCAGCTCGCCAACGCTGCTGTCGAGTTCGAGCAGCATCGCTTCGGATTCGACGCGCCGGTTGCCTTCGAACCGGATGTCGACGATCGGCTGGCCGTAGGCGTCCCCCGGGACCTCAGCCATCCCAAACATGCGGGACGGGTCGAACGCCCGCATCTCCGGTGCGCCGCTGGGTGGCGCCGCGTGCACCACCGCGGGGCGCACAGTGCCAACCACAGCCGCGACCGCGAGCAGGCTCAGCCACACTCGAATGCACAGCGCACCACGCTGCGACCGCCGGGCGTTAGACCCGATCGAACGCACACGATGGTGAAGCTCAGTTGCCAGCGTCCGCGTCACTCGAAAGCTGCTGCTCCCCACGTCGATGACGCGCGTTTTCTCCGGCGGCATCGCCGGCTAAGCGACCGTCTTCCATACTGATGACGCGCGGCGACTGCTGCGCGAGTTCCATGTTGTGCGTCACCAAGAGCATGGTGATGTCGTGTTCCTCATTGAGACGAAACAACAGATCGTGAACCTCTTCGCTGGTGCGAGTGTCGAGGTTGCCGGTGGGCTCGTCGGCCAGCAGGAGCTTGGGACGCATGACGAGCGCCCGCGCGATCGCGACGCGCTGCTGTTCACCGCCAGACAACTCGCCCGGCCGATGGGCCAGTCGATGCGTCATCCCCACAGCTTCCAACATCTCTTCGGCGAGCTCGCGTGCAAGCTTGGTGGAGACCCGACCGATCATCGCGGGCATCATCACGTTTTCAACCGCCGAGAATTCCGGGAGCAGATGGTGGAACTGGAACACGAAGCCGATGGTCTCGTTGCGGAATCGGGCGAGTTGCGGCGGCGGCAGCTGCACGATGTCGACATCACCGAACAAGATACGTCCGCGTGTCGGGAGGTCGAGTGTGCCCAGACAATGCAGCAGCGTCGACTTGCCTGCCCCCGACGGTCCGATGATCGAAACGAACTCGCCCTGACGAAGCGTCAGGTCGACATCCACGAGCACCTTGAGGACGCGTGTCCCGTGGGTAAACTCTTTGGACATTTGGACCACGTGCGCGAGCACAGGGGCCCCACGGGCGGCGTTGTCTGGGCTCATATGGCCTTCGGCGCGCGTACCCTAGATGCCGGGATTTAGGCTGTCAACGCCGCGGGGATACGCTTCGTACTGCACGGCCGAATCGCCCGGCCTAGTCGGCGTGGCGTAGGCCGTCGACAGGCCGAATCCGGCTGGCAACAAGCGCCGGGTAGAGGCTCGAGAAACACACGATCACCAGCGCCGCCGCGCCCACCAGCGCGACCTCGGCCGGGTTCACGACGACTGGCAGTTTCTCGATGTAGTAGACGTTTTCGTTCAGGGGCAGGCCGAAGCGGTCCAGAGCCGCACACAGGCCCAACCCCAAAGCGATCCCGCCCAGGCTGCCTAGCAACCCCATACACAGGCCCTCGGCGACGAAAATCCGCATGATCCCGGCGTCGGGCGTGCCCATGGCCTTGAGGATCGCTATCTCCTTGGCCTTCTCCATGACGCTCATGAGGTTCGACGCCAGAATGCCGAAGGAGGCTACGAGCACGACAAACAGCAGCGCGATGAACATCGCGACCTTCTCCAGGAACATCGCCGAGAAAAGATTGCGATTGAGATCGCGCCAGTCCTCGACGAGCAGCTCGTCCGCGCGTCCCGCTGCCGCCACGATACGTTCGACCTCCGCTTTGCCCGCGTCGATGTCGTTGACGTCGTCGAGTTTAACCTCGATGCCCGTGACGCGATCTCCAACCAACAAGAACCGCTGCACGACCGCCAGGGGCGCGTAGACATTCTTGCGGTCGTACTCGTACATCCCCGAGAAGAACACGCCCGCGACTTTGGTCACCAGTTGACCCGGCACGCGGCCAGCGGGGGTCATGCGACCAATGGGGGTAATCAGTTGGACCTGCGCGCCTGCACCGACGCCCAGCTCGGCGGATAGTTCCTTGCCGATGAGCAGCGGAAAGACCAACGCCTCCGTCTTATCCGTCGGTAGGTCGATGTTGGGGCCTTCACCCGCAACGCCGCGGTCCGGGGCGGGGTCGCCCCACTGCCCTTCGCGCTCGGGTGCGGGAGGCAGCGCGCCCGCCTCGCGCAGACGGTCGATCTCTCGCACCGGGTCTTCCCAGCCATCCGCCTCGTCGAGCACATCGTAAATCGGGTCGACGCCGCCAAGCCTGCCGCCATCGAGAATCGTCGGTGGTTTGGGGAGTCGGCCCAACAACCCGGTCGCGGAACCCGACGCTCCGGTTGGGATCGCGTCCCCACTACCGTCGTCCCCACTGCCGCCGTCCCCACTGCCGCCGTCCCCACT
>JAESSZ010000489.1 GCA_016763875.1 Nannocystaceae bacterium | reverse complement strand
TGCGCTTGCGGGGCGTGCGGGTCGACGCCCGTCGCGTGGCCCGGCGGTCGACCGAACCGTCGTCGTCGTCCGCGTCATCGTCGGCTCCGTCGTTGGCAGCGACCGCTGGGGCGGGTGGTAGCCCCTTAGGGCCCCGCTTTCCGCCTTGTTTGTCGTCGCCGCAACCTCCTGCGGCGCTAGCCAAGGCAATCGCGACGCACCATGGCCCTACGGCGACCCCTATGCTCTTTTGTTGGATCATGAGGGCCAGCCCTTAAGCATGCGCCGCAGCAACACGGCTGGAGCCCACATACGCCGCGCAGGCGCCGACGAACACGGCGAGATTGGTGGGCGGAGTCTCGCAGTAAAACTCGACCACAAGGTGCACCACCATGCTGTAGAGCATGACCGAGGCGTACACGATCGCGGGGGTACGGATCCACGCTCGGCGCCGAACGAGGCACCAGGCGAGCAGCAGATAAAATGGGCCGAACGCAAACGCGGATAGCGCCGACGTCACCTGCAAGTGCAGTGGATTCGCGGCGACGAGTGGATCGAAATTGACGCCGTACCACCACAGCGCGCGGCCGAATGGGTCGCCGACATCGGGACCAACCCAATCCAGCGCGGCGGCGCGGTCGAACAAGAAAGAGGTCGCCGCAAATCCCAGGAACGTTGCGGCCAGACCTCGATCGACGGCGTCGGGGCGCGCGGGTGGTGGTGACTCGCTCATCATGACCGCAACTCCAGGGCGACGAGGGACAGACCCCTGGGGCCCGCTTTCCGCGTGAGCTCCTTGGCGTTTTCTGCCAGGCGCAGCATTGGGTTTCGGGAGCGGTTTTTCCTGTCGGCCAGACGTCCGCGGAAGTCGAGTATCGGCTGCACTTGGTACGCCCACAGATCGGCGTGCACCCACCTCTTGGAGTAGATCGTGCGCAGCACCACAGAGCGTGCGTCGTCCAGCGGGAGCGACTCGATATTGGCCCGGAAGTCGTCGGTGTACTTGAAGTATTCCTCGGCGTTGCTCATGTACAGCACCCGCACGGGTACACCGAGATCTTTGCATACCTGGCCGACCGTCCGCATGCTGTTGGTCCCCGCCAGGTTGCCGACCATGACGCGGACGCGTCCCTTGCGGTAGAGGTCCTGGATGTGCGCGAACATCTCGGGATCCGAAAGCCACGTGACGGGTTTCCCGTCGGCGGTTCGACTCACTACCCGCATCAGATGGCGGTAGACGGTTTCCCGGCCGACACGGAACCCACGCAGAAGCTTGGTGAGTTCCCGCGGCCCCATGTCCGAGAACGCTTCGGTCAGGGTTGCCTTGGTCGCCTCTTTGTTCTTCTCATGAAACGCCTCGACCAGCGCTTGGGCTGACTCAGCCGCTGGCACCAACACTGCGTACATCTTCTGCAGCTCGACCACGCGGGCGTCGATATCCATCATGAACATCAACTCGCTGTGGGCGGCCGCCGCGATGGTGAAGCTCTGGTCGCTGCCGACGCCGATGAACGCGCCGCCGATCCCATCGACGTAGGGGAAGTACAGATCGTGCCGGGTCTCGTTGCTTTGGATGTAGTGCGTATCGACCGCGAATGGGGCGTCTTGTGCGCCCGAGATCAAGGTCGCGCGCTGCTCGTCGGTGAGGGTGGCGAGACCGTTCTGTGGCGCAGGGTCGGGCTGTGGCGCAGGGTCGGCAGCGACAGCCGGTTCGCTAGGCGCCGCTGACCCGGCTTCGGCTTCGGCTGCGGTCGCTGACCCCGCGTCGGCCCCCGCTGGTGCCTGAGGTGCGCTCGGCGTCGTCTCCTCCTGGGTCGCCTCACTTGGCGGTTTGGAGGCTGGCGTGCCCTCTTTGGGTGGATTTCCGCAGCCCGGTGCCAGCACGCCGAGACCCGCGAAGAGGACGGCGGTACGCAGCAGTAAGGCCCCGCGGTCACTGCATCGGAGGGAGGCAGGCATCACGCGCATGGTATGCCACGGGCGACCAGGCTCCGAAAATCCCTCTGCTCGCCGATCTCGGTGGGTTGGGGCTGGGGCGGGGGTCACCGGGGCCGGACGATCGTGGATCGTGATCTTATTCCCGGCCACAACACACCTTGGCTCACGAGGTGACTGCGCCGCTGGGCTTGCACCGGTTGGGGCTGCCGGCCAAACTACGCACCGGACACGACGATGCGCTCAATGCGCATTGTCATTGATGGCTATCCGACCCGGAGCAACTGTCCGCAGGACCAACAGTCATTAGAGGTTTCACCGCATGGGCGACAAAGACAAACGGCCGGTCACGATCAGAGCCGACAAGTTGACGAAAACGTACGGGGACTTTGCCGCAATCTCGGAGGTTTCCTTCGAGGTCCGCAAAGGCACCGTCGCCGCATTCCTAGGACCCAACGGCGCTGGCAAGTCCACGACGATGCGGATTCTGACCGGTTACCTCGCTCCCACCTCGGGTCGCGCTGAGGTCTTGGGCCTTGACCCGTCCGATGGCGAGCAACGCCGCGAGCTTGCCCGTCGCCTGGGTTACCTGCCCGAAGCGGGGCCGCTGTACGCCGACATGACTCCCGTGGAGTCGCTGAACTTCTTCGCCGATGTTCGTGGCGTCGACAGTCCAGCCAAGGCCATTGCTCGGGTCATCGAGCAGTGCTCGATAGGCGAGGTCCGGCACAAGCCGATCTACAAGTTGTCCAAGGGCTTTCGGCAGCGGGTCGGCATGGCGCAGACGCTGCTGCACGATCCCGAAGTCATCATCATGGATGAGCCGACCTCGGGTCTCGATCCCCTCCAGATCCGCGAGGTTCGCAAGCTCATCCGCGAACTCGGCAAGACCAAGACCCTCCTGCTCTCGACGCACATCCTGCAAGAGGTCAGCGCCATGGCTGACGAGATCATCATGGTTAGCGAAGGGCGCATTGTCTTTCGGGGCGATCGCGACCTGCTGACGCAGCCGGGGTATCGCACCGACGGCAAGATGGAAGCCGCCACGATCGAGGAGCGGTTCTACGCGCTCGCGACCGGCGGCAAGACCGGCAAAAAGAAAGAGGTGGCATGATGGGCATCGACTTTAAAGTCGTGAGCGCGATCTTCCGCAAGGACATGCGCGTGTACTTGGGCAACCCGACCGGCTACGTGTTCATCACGTTGTTCGTCGCAGCGACCGGGGCTGGCGCGTTCCTGCAGGAAGAGTTCTTCGCGCGGAACCTCGCTGACCTGGCCACCCTCAACCGGGTGATGCCAGCGGTGCTCATGTTCTTCGTGCCCGCGATCACCATGAATGCGTGGGCGGAAGAGCGGCGCGCCGGGACCGACGAGCTCCTCCTGACGTTGCCGGTGCGAGACTCCGAGGTCGTCGTGGGCAAGTACCTGGGGATCTTGGGCATGTACACGCTGTCCCTGGGGATCTCCACGACCCTCATCGCGGTGGTCGCCACGTTGGGCGATCCTGATCCCGGGCTCATGTTTTCGACGTACCTCGGCTACTGGCTGATGGGGGCACTGTTTGCCGCCGTGGGTCTGGTGGGCTCGCTGCTGTCGGTCAATCCGACGGTTGCGTTCATCCTGGGCGGGGTCGGGTGCGCCGCGCTGGTGTTTACGGGCTCGCTCCCTTGGGCCTCGGGCCTGGTCGGTGTCGCGATCATCGCGGGCGTGGCGGCACTGAGCGCGTTTGTCGTCAAGGCCAACGCAGGTGGGGCTGGCCTCGCCGGGGTGGCAGGCGCCGCCGGAGCCACGCTGCTG
>JAESSZ010000488.1 GCA_016763875.1 Nannocystaceae bacterium | reverse complement strand
GGAAGGTCCGAGCTGTGCTCGACGTGGTGCAAGCGTCCACTGGAACGTACTGCGAGTGCATTGAGTGTCAGCTCGTCATAGTCGACGCCGACACCGATGGCGGTCACCTGAATCGATCGCTGCAGGCCCGCCTCTGCGACCATGCCGAGCGAGCCCGGATCGGTTGGGCCCACGGTCGCCTGGCCGTCGGAGATAACGACGACCCGACGAACGAGGTGCGTGTCGGGTGCGTTCCACAGCTGAGACTCTGCGGCTTTTAGGCCGCTGTGCATCGCCGTGCCGCCCTCGGCCGAGAGTTCTTCGACGAGATTCAACACGGTGCGTCGCGAAGTACTGTCCAACGCGGTTGGGCTCAACAGCACTCGCGCGCTACCGGAGAACGTCACCAGTGAAACGATGTCGCCGTCCTCGAGTTCCTGGATCAGACGTCGCGCCGCCTCGCGGGCGTGGATGATTTTTTCACCGCGCATCGATCCCGAGGTATCGACGGCCAGCGCCAAGGCGGTGGGTACGTGGCCCAACATCGTGTTCGGGACGTCGACCCAGACGCCAAAGGTCCGTTCTGACTGTCCGATCAGCATATAGTCGCTCGCGGGCGATGCGCTGATCCAGGGGCGGTTGGCATCGAAGGGCTCAGCGGCGACTGCGACCGGATCGGCGACCCGACCCGCGGGGCCTTCCTCCGTTGCCGTCGCGCCTTGGAGCGGGGCCGTGGGGGGTGTAGAGGCGGTTGTCGGCTGCTTCGAGCAGCCGGACGAGGCAAGACACAAAAGGGCGATCCCGATCCCAAATCGACGCATGGCAATGGCTCCGGCAGGCCCTGGGTTAGACGAGGAGGGCCGACTCCTGGCGATAGACGTACGAGGATGAGGACGGGTCTACGCCCGTCGAGTTTACCGTGGAGAAGTTTCGCCTGCGGCTGGATCGCCGACTTGTGAGATGAGGAACGCGTACACGTCGACAGCTTCCTCTACCCGAGCTGCAAGCGGCGTGCCTGCCCCGTGCCCCGTATTCGCGCTGGTGCGCAGCAGGACCACGCCGCCAGTACTCGCGGCTTGTATCCGCGCCGTCATCTTCCGCGACTGCATCGGGTCGACACGCGGGTCGTTGGCCCCGGTCATGAAGAGCACAGCCGGATACGCCGTGTCGTCCACTACGTTGTGGTACGGGGAGTACGCTCGCATCGCCTCGAAGTGAGCCTTGTTGGTCACCGTGCCGAACTCGGTCACGTTGAAGGCTCCGTTGGCGGAAAGCTCGACACGAAGCATGTCGTAGATGCCCACGTGTGCCACGACGGCCTTGATGAGTTCGGGATGCTGAACCAGCGTTGCTCCCACGAGCAGGCCGCCGTTGCTGCCGCCCTCAATCGCGAGGCGCTCGGGCTTGGTGTAGCCCGTGTCGATCATGTGGTGCAGCGCGCTCTCGAAGTCGTCGAACACATTCTGTTTGTGGGTCAGGCGTCCGGCCTCGTGCCACTGCTCGCCGTACTCACTGCCGCCGCGCAAATTGACGACCGCGATCACAAACCCGCGGCGCAACAAGATCGAATACTGTGCGCGCATCCTCGGCGTGATGTTGACGCCATAGCCGCCGTAACCGGTGACCAAGCACGGATTGTCGCCGTCGAGTTTGACACCCTTAGGCACAAGAATATTGACCGGGACCTGTGTGCCGTCTTTGGAGGTTGCGAACTCGCGGCGAACTTCGATGTCCGAGAAATCCACGGGTGATGTGCTCGACAACGCGGTCGGTCGGACCTCCTTTTTCTTCGCGTCCCACACCGTCCATCGCGTGGGCCCAACGAACGAGGTCGTTGAAAACAGAAGGTCGTCTCCGTCGAGGGGGAGCATCTCGGACACGGCGGTCACGGTCGCGCCCTTGGGACCGTCGACGGGGTTGCCGCGGTGATCGAAGGTCCTGATCTCAGATGGTCCACCGGTTTGGTACTGGACGTAGAGCCGCGACTTCGTCACTGCGACCGTGCCTCCGCCCCAAAAGTCCGTGATGAGCGTGTCGTGGTCCTGCGCGAGCAACTCGCGGGCCGTTTCGATCTTGGGCAGTTTCACGGAAGTCAACACCAGTCGGCCGCGTGGGGCGTTGTTGCGACTCACGACGTACAAACCCGAGTGGCCACCGAAGCTCGCGTGGACCGTGCCGTCGCCAAAATCGCTGAACTGCTTCCACTTGCCGCGGCCATGTCGAAGGAAGTGCGAGAACTCGCCGCCGTCGCCCTTTTGCACGGTCGCCAGCAGCACGTTGGAGCCGGGGTCCCGGTCGACCTGAATCTCGGCGATGCGCGGAAGACCTTTGCCGAGTTCGTAGCGGTCCTCTGAGACGGGGGTGCCCAGCTTGTGGAACCACAGTTGCTGGTAGAAGGCCATGTCCTTCGACTCCCGCTCTCCGTCGGCTGGGTATCGCGTGTAGAAGAATCCGTCGCCGGCCTTGGTCCAAACAAGATCGCCGCCCGCGGTGCCGCCGTTGACGCGCGGGATGACTTCGTGAACGCGTTCGCCGGTCGCGACGTCGAAAACATGCACATCCCCAGACTCGCTCCCGCCGACAGACAGCGATGCCGCGAGCAGGGTGCCGTCCGGTGACGGTCGGAACCAGTCGACGAGGGTCGAGCCTTGTTCATCGAGAGCGGACGGATCGATCACGACCCGCGCCCCCTGGAGGTCGTCGATGCTCTTGAGCAGCACGATCACCGGCTGCGGCTTGGGCGGTTGGCGCTTGCTGGCGAAGAACACATCACCGGCTCGAACGATGCTCGAGTACGAGACGACGGGTGCAGCCAGGACCGCCTCGACCTCGGGTCTAAGTTCGTTGGCGATCTTCAGCGAGTCCAGGTGCTCACGCGCGAAGCGGTTTTGGGCGTCACTCCATTCCTTGACCTCGCTTGCGTGCCAGTCTTCGAGCCATTGGTAGGGGTCGGCGACCTTGAACCCGTGGTAGGTGTTCGCAACGTTGACGGTGCGAGTTGCGGGTGCGCCGCCTATTGCTCCGACCGCTGGACTGGCCCCGAGTGAAGGCGACGTGGTGCTCGAAACCGGTTTGTGGCACGCGGCAACGACGAGCCCTGCGAGGAGTAGGCGGCGCATGCGGGCGGCATACCACGCCAACCGTTGCGATATGGGCGCTATTGGCCTGCGACGCAGATCTCATGCTCGCTGTCGTAGTGGACCACGCCACCGTCCAACATCGAACGATGGCTCACGGCAAGCCATGTTGTCGATCGTTGTATGGACGAGATTCTGACCTCGTCGATGTCGCCCTGGAACAGACGGTTCGGCTGTTGTGTGTTGTAGCCGATCGTCACAGGGTCGTTCGTCTCGTCGACTGAGAGGGTGAACAAGACGGTGTTTTCCTCTCCGCCATCGACGAAAACCCGCTTCTCGTCGCCGCCGAGAGACATCGCAACTCCGTGCCAAGCTCCGTCGGCAACGCTGGTGGCGGCCGACAGGTTGTGCGGCACGCCAGAGTTGTTACTACTGAATGCGACCGTCGGTTCGTTGCGCATCCGGTGCAGCCGCCAGGTGCTGTCACCTTTGGTGACAATGGCCTGCCACTGGGGACCGAAGCTCGTCACACGAATGTGGGCTTCGACCGTCAACTCGTTTGAGAAGTCGTAGTGGTCCTCGTGGGGCAGCGCGATGTAGTCGTCGATGCCATCGAACGCGGTGGCTGGACCGGCGAGACCATCGACGACCATCGTTGGTCCGCCGATGGGGACGCCATCATGGCCGGTCTGCGTAGAGTCGGTGAGCGTGCCCATGTGGTGGACACTGGTGTATCCGTTGGACCAGACGTTGGCGGGGGCACTCGTGTCAGCGGCGTCCTCGTTGCCAAAGTACAGATGGAAGGCGGTGGGGGTCTCGCCCTGTTGTGCGACGGTGGGGATCTTGACCCACACGAACGAATCGCCGGCCTCGTTCCACGCTTCGATTTCGTGGTCGAAGACGGTCACCCCGTCGACGGACACGAACCGGATG
>JAESSZ010000051.1 GCA_016763875.1 Nannocystaceae bacterium | reverse complement strand
TGAGCCAGACATGGGACGGAGGCGCGCGAAAGTCCGGGACCGTGGCGAGTTCGGCTTGACTGGGACGCCCGTCCTCTGTGACCCGCAGCCCTCCCGGCAGCGTCCATTCTTCGCCCTCCGACAGAGAAACCATGCTCCAGACCAACCACGGCCCGCCGTCCTCAAACACCCGGAGTAAGGGTTCCTCGCCGTTGTCCACGAAGAACATTCGCATCGGCGAGTGGGTCTGCGGCGGACTGGGCGACGGCTCTTCGTCTCGCACCTGCTCAGCGGCCGGAATCCGCGTCGGACGCGAAGGTGCACATGCCGCAACCCATCCAATCGCACACACTAGGCCGCAAACGCGAAGTCTCACCCAGCCTCCCCTTCAACATCGACCCAGACGATCCTGTGGTCACTCGCAGCGGTGTCGATGTGCCCCGCTCCAATGACTCGGTCGTCCACGGTCTCCGAGCCGAGAATGTAGTCGATTCGTCGACTTCCTTGCGTAGAACCGGGATCCCGACTCTCAAGGAGATCGACAAACTCTGTCTCTACCAAGAGTGCCTCAAGGCCAGAATCGTCCGGTGTTGCATTGAGATCTCCTAGAAGGAAAACCGGCCCAGACAAAACGCCGAGTACCAGTCCCAACCCTTCCAGCTGGTCTGATGCCGCATCAGATTTGTAGTCTATGTGCGTGTTGATCAATCGGATCTCCGCTCCGTCCGAGCACACGGAAACATCGATCGCGATGCGAGGCTCGGACGAAAGTTCCGGACGTAGGCGAAGGCGACGAACCGAGGAGAACGGAAGGCGCGAAAGCACAGCAAGTCCATATGCGCCTCCTTCCGTGGGTAAGGCCTCCGCGAAGACAAAATCATATCCGAGTGCATCGGCCAGTTCTGCGGGTTGATTCTGCCCGGCAGACCGAGTAGTCCCGACATCGATTTCTTGAAGCGCAAGGATGTCCGCGTCAACAGCCTCCATCGCGTTCGCGATCTCCGTGAGAGTAGATCTCTGTGCTGCGGCGGTATTCCAGGTCACAATGCGCAGTCTGGACGATTGTGTCGAAGACGGGTCCGCTACGCAATTGACCAACTTGGGATGGAGCAGCAAACGTTCGTCATTGTCAGCCGCAATGTCACCGACATCAACAGGGACGAATACGGGCCGTTCTCCTACCTGCTCGTTCCCATCTGCACACCCAGATAGAAGAGCGAGCCCGATGGTCATCACGGACGTAACGAGGGCGGAAGATCTTTCTCTCACCGGACCCCCTGATGAGACCGCTCAAGCCCCTGCAGCACGCGATCGACGACGACGACGGCAGCGACCACGGAGGCAACGTACGCGGGTAGGAGGATGCGGTCGGCGATCAGTGGGAACACCACCACATGAACCACTGCCGCCACCCACATAGCAGAGCTGGCGAAAATCACCATGCGCGCCCGACGATCAGATCGCATCCGGGTGCCGAACGTCGCGGCACTCGCCAGCCCAAGCACCAAAAGATACACCCAGTACCCCCCGGTATCGGTCGCCATTTGCCCCTTCAAGCCGAGGTCCAACGCCGTTACGTATTCGTTCCACGACAACCCCCCCTCACGCAGGCGGTCAATATCCGTAGTCGCCCCGAAGAAGGTTTGACGCATGGCCATTGTCCACCCGTAGCCGTCGCCGAAAAACAACGGCATAGATCCGCTTACGAGTGCCGCGCCTCCGAAACCGGCAAGCTGAATGCGGCGCCTCCGCGAGGAAGCGAGCATCGAAGGAAGCAGCACACCGATCGCGGCGAAGAGCACGGCGTCGGGACGACAGAGAACACTCAGCCCACACAGCAAACACCCCAACGACCAGAATCGCCGTGACAGGCAGCAAAACAGTGCGGAGATCAGTATCAGAGCGCACAGTAGGTCCGGGCTCGCGAGTTCGGCAGTCGAGACCATCGGCGCCGCGAAAACGAGCGCGAGCCCAGCAGCCGGCGCCAGGATTGGCCGCGAAACCCAGTTGTGGAGGCCAACCGAAACGACGATGCAGAGCAACACATACGAAATCCTTGACACCGTGTGCGCAGCCTCGATCCCAGATTGCCCTGTTCGCCGAATGAGACCGACAGCGACAACGTAGGCGCGTTTGACAGAGTAGAACGGGAGCTGACTGGCGAAATCAGCGGGTCCCAGGGCAACTCGCCGTCGATAGTCGGACGACTCAAGAAGCTCTGACCTCGCGCCTGGCGGGACCGCTTCGTCTACCTCTCGATAGACCTGGGCATGAACCTGTGCATCTGTCGACTCCTTGAGAGTCTGCTGGTGCGAGACCCCAGAGTAGAAGACGCCATCGAGGTTCCACGCAGGTCGAACACGCTGAGCCATCACAGCGAGTGACACAAAGAGCAGCATCCAGACAGTGGCCGCCATTGCGTTCAAGCGCCAGATGGCTCTCCCGCGCTCCGTCATGTCATGTGCCTAGTTTTCGCCGCAAAGCGGTGGTGCGGGGTGCAGGCGGACCCGGAAAACAGCATCGAACGATAGAGGGTCTACCTGACACGGTCCGCCCTCCGGCAAGCAGAGAAACTGGCGGCCACCCGGAAAGGGGTCAGGAAGTCCAGGAACCCCGGCCAGCGTTTCCCAAAGTCCGCGTCCATTGTCCGCTGGATGAGGCGGATGCATCCGCAGCCAGATGAAGTAGTGGTGTCTGGGATCGAGTTCGATGTCCTGGTTCGAGAAGTCGAAAACCTCCCACTGAGGGTCCCCTTCTTGGCCGTTCACCGTGGCCGAGCCGATCACATTGTTGTCCATTTGTGTTGGAGTGAGCCCGCTGGGGAACAACGGTTCGCTCCCGCCGTCGACGAGTTCAAGCGTGAGGTCAGATGTATCCGACGCGGTGTTGCGAAGATAAAGCTGGATAGTGTCCAGGGTTCCGGTCTGCGAAACTTGGAAACCCTGAGCTACCGACTGACCCGCCTTGGTGATCCAGTTCTGCTCGCATCCCGAGGCTGCTACGCAGGGGGCGAGTTCTTGATCGGTTACAGCGGACGGTGTCACGGGCTCGCATGTTGTGCACTCGGCCGAGCACGACGCCGTGATCTCCCCGTCATCACAGGACTCGCCGGGCTCTACCAGCCCGTTTCCGCACAATGCATCCGCGTCGGTCGACGACGAAGATACATCAAGACCCGTCGTCGTCGAATCGTTTGAAGTCGAGTCACCATCCGCAGTTGTGGTGGAAACGGGTAGGTCGGTCTCCCAGTTGGGGCCTGTGCTTGTCTGAGGACCAACGACTGTCGTGCCGGTTGAATCCGTTACCTCCGCGTCTTCGTTCTGTTTCGGATCGAAGCACCCTGTGGTGCACAAAGCCAGTACTGTCCAGGTTGTAGCGCGCACAATGGAAGTCAGTTAAGCTAACAAGTCAGCGGCACGCAAGCGCGACCGTGGGCCGGCGACAGGGCGCCGGTATCGGCAGAACCTCGCGCGACGCACAGTGAAACCTGCTCCGCTGGCGGCCCCACACAACCTGCTGCAGCCGAGATCCATGGCCGATCTTCTACGGTCAGGAGACCGCTGGGTGTACGGGCTTGCTGATTGCGAGCCATTGAGGCCCCTTATCCGCGGAACGCGGACTCCACGAGCGCTCGGCCGGCTCGTGACAACCTCTGGACGTTGTGCTGGAAACGCCAGCGACGGATGAGGCGGGCGATGGCCGGGTCCACGTTGCCATCTTTAGTCGTCATATGGTGAATGGGCCAGGGCCACCGACGAGTAAGTACTGTGAGCACGCCGTCCACTTCCAGCCAGCAATACGGTCACGTGGAGCGCGACACGCCGATGGAGCCGGTGCTGGTATCGGAAGATCCGGAGCGGCTTATCGTCATGGACTTCGTGCCCCGCTAGCTATCGGCAGCGCGCCCGGTATCTCCAGCCTCGGCCGCGGAGCGTCGCCGTGACCTCGCCGGTCGGCTTCCTGCGAGCATGTAGCCCCCGCAGGCAAATGCTGTGAGCGCCGCGAGACCCAGCAACCGGGTCGTCAACAACGGGAGGGCGAACAGGATGCCTGAGAGCGCGAGCAACGCCCCCGCAGTCCGTAGCCGGTGCAGCACGAGGGACGCGCCCGCGGTCGTCAGTGCGACCGTGGCGACTTCGTTGGCGAGGACGGCTAGCTCCGGTGGCACGAGTTATTCAACGCACTTTCGCACGACTGTATTCAGCTCGGGCGTTTTTGGCCACGGTGGGTCTGCTATGACTCAGTCGTGTCGCATCGCGTTGGCCGGCTTTGGGCCCACGCTCGCGGTGTCCTCGCTACGGCAACGTGACGATGCTGGCGGTACGGATCGTTGTCTCGTCCACGGTCACGTCGTGATGGAAGATCACGAATTTCCCAGTGGGCGAGATGCGGACGTCGCGTGCGCCGAAGTCCGCGGGGCTCAGTGCCCTGGGTTTGGCTGCGTTGCCGTCGAGTTTCAGCATCAAGGCTTGACTGTGTGAGGCGTACGCCAGCACCGAACCCTGGGCGCCGAAGGTGCCGCCGTCGAGCGCGGGGACCTTGTCGAGCACGACGCGAGTCTTGACCCCACGCGAGGACGTCGCCATGACCAACTTCAGCTGAGGCGGCATGTCCTTGCGGTGGTCCACGGCCACGAGCCGGCTGCGAATGGCCTCCCGGAACGTGACCTCGACCACTGCGCTTTGCTCGGTGCGGCGGTCGCCAACGACCAGCAGCAATCGATCGGCGGACACGGGCGCGATGTGCTCGATGGTCATCGTGTCCGTGTCTTGATCGGGCAGCAGCACGTGCAACGGGAAGAACGCCTCAAGGCGGTTCTCCGTCAGCGCGCTCATGAAAGCCAGACCGTGCCGAGTGGTCTCGTCGTAGCGCGAGTTGCCTGCGTAGGCGACCAGCGTGCCGTCGACCCAGGCCGCGGCACCGCCGTCGGGGCCGATGAGCGGATAGTTCCAGCTGCGTTCGCCCCCCTTGAACCCAAATCGCAAACGGTCGCTCACCATCAGCATCGCGCCCGAGGCGTGCGGTGGGCCCAGGTCGTACATCTGCCGCGCCTTTAGCGGATAGCCGTCGGCCGCGAACGGACAGCCGACAATGTCCGAGTCGTGCTTGATGATCTGCACGCTCCACGCCGAGACGTCCGCCAGCTCGAGGTGTCGCTGCAGCGCGAGCGAGTCGCCCGACCCGCTGACCTGGATCGCGTGGACATCGGTGACGTCGACCGGTCCGCACGCACTGCCGGACTCCCCCAGAGAGTCTCCGCTGTCGGCGACTTCGCCGGGTTTGAGGTAGCGGGCGTAGCGTCGCTGCTGGTCTCCCAGCGCGGCACGGTAGCCGTCGTGACTCTGCCAGCCCGGTTCGGTGGTCAGTGCCAAAATGCCGCCGTCGGCCAGCGGGTACGCGTCGATTTTCTCAAAGGCGCGCCCCAGGGGCACTATGGGCAGCGGAGGATCAGTGACCTGTGTGGCCGCTTCCCAACTGAGTGCGAGCTTGTCGAACGCGCTTTGGCCAGCGATGATCCGATTTGATTTCTCGACCGCATCATCGGAGCGTAGGTCTGCCATTGCGCCGAGATCGCTGGCTTCAACGTCACCGTCTGCAATCGCGGCAAGGCGAGGCTGCTTGAACAACGCCAGCATCAACCCCACTTGCTGACCAAAGGGGGCCGGGTGGGTTACTGCCGCAGAGGGCACGCCGTAGGTCACCTGCGCTTCTTTGGCGAGATCGCCGATCGGCATGACGGCGATCGTGGCGCCAGGGGGGACGGAGGCGCCACCGCTACCCATTGCCCCCAGCTCGTACAGTCCGGGCGGGTGAATCGCCAGGAAGCCGAAGCCTTGTTCGTCGGCGAACGCGGCGACGGCCTGGAGCCCGTCCAAGGTAGGGTCGATGTCTTGGCCTGCGGTCACCGCCGAGGCGAACGAACGCTGGTCGGTGGCAAAACCGTGTTTGTCGAGCCACGGACCAAGATCGACGCTCTCGGGACCCACGATGAGTACGCGGTTTGCGACGTCTGCGGCGCCGCGCGAGGACGACGGCGCGAGCAGGAGATACGCCCCTAGGCCCGCCGCGACGAGGAGGACTCCGCCCAGAGCCAGCAACTTGCCGCGACCACTGCGCTGTAGCGCCATGACGCTGCTCTCGTTCGAGGAACCAATCGGGTCGTCGTGCGCGCTCACAGTGACGTTCATACGCCGTGCCCTGGTAATGCGTCTAGCGATCCGTGCGACAGGCGTGCGAGCGGCATCGCTATGGGGAACCGCGTGACGCGAAAAACAATGTACCCGGGGGCGCTGCAGCGTCTTCGGCCGGAGGCGGGCTGGCCGCAGGATCAGCGCGGTCGCGGGTTCTCCCAGTCCCGAGCTAGCGGACGTACTGGCTGGTGAGTGGGACATCGTGGAGCGTGAGCACTTGTTGTGGCGCTCCGGTCCCCATCCGTTCCCACAGCTGGAACTCGTAGCTCGCCATGTGCATCTCGTAGAAGAGGAGACCGGCGTTGCCCTGGCTTATCCCCGAAGACTGAGCGCCCACGGGCCATCGCCCCTCGCGGGCGTATTGCTTTCGCGCGAGATCGTGCAGGTCGTGCACGTAGACCCGGCGACCCTTGAGGGCGGGGAGCAGGGGCAGCACGGCGTGTCCCCAAAATCCGCGCGCGAGTCCCAGCCGTGCGGCACCACGAGGACCTCCGACCAGCGGGGCGTACTGCGACAAACCGTAGGGGTGGCCGCGGAAGGTCGCCAAAGCCCCAGGCCCGAGGACAAGGGCCAACGCGGCGGGCATGAGCCATCGCCGTCGGAGTCGGCCAATATCGCTGCGCTGCCACAGCCAGCCCCAAGCCGCGGCGGCGGCGAGCGCAAAGAAAGGGTAGGCGGTGAGCCAGTGCTTGGTTCCCCCAAAAATGGGCGTACCCGGCAACGCGATGAGCACGAGTGGGAATGCGGCGAGCATCGTCAGCAGCAGTCCGTCCAGAGGCGCCCAATCCCGGGGAAGCGGCAGCCACCACGAGCCTTCGATGTTGTGTGGCGCCGGACCACACGCCATGGGGGGCGGTCGCATCAGGTCGCGAGTCAGCAGCACGACCAAGCCGATCGCGGCGAGTACCAACAGCGTCGAAGGCACCGTTGCCCAGGTCATCACCGCCGGGTAGCTCACCGGCATCGGGGGCTGGTTGTAGTTGTGCCCCAAAAACTCCATGTTGTACCAGTTGTGCTGGCGGTGAAACGCGAAGTACTCGAGCAGTCGTTGGGTCGGTGAGGTCCACAACCACGGCCACAACACGTAGGTTGTGAGCGGTGCGAGTACGGCCATGCTCCACAGCGGCAGGGGCAGCCACTGGCCCATCGTGAGTGGTCGGCGGTCACGAAAACGGGCCCACGCGGCGGTGCACAGCCAGTGTGCCGTCAGCAGCAGCGGAAGGAACAACGCGTTGTGTTTGATCGCGATGGCGATACCCAGCAGCGGGCCGAGGGCGATGGCCCAGGCGCGACTGTGCAGCGCACGTCGGTACGCGAGCACGACCCACAGCCCCGCCACCGCGACTGGGACGTCGAACGCGTGCAGGCCCGCGTGGAAGAACAAGCGCGGCGTCAGCAAGAACCATCCGGCGGCGAGCAGGCCCGCGGTGACCCCACCGCCTAGCGCGACCCCGGCGAGGTACAGCAAGGCGACGCCTAGGCCCGCGAGGATCTGAGCGGGCAGTCGCATCGCGGCGCCCTCGGGCATTGTGGGGAAACGTCCTCCAGTGTCGTCGTCGGACGTGCTTGTTCCAAGCGCCGGCCGTTCGGCCAGCAGGCGGGCCGAGGTCCCGGCCGCCATCTTCATCAGGGCCGGGTGCTCGTGGTTGACCGCCAAGTAGCGGTCTCGAACCTTGCGCTGATTGGCACGCCCTGGGTCTTGGGCGAGCAGCGCCAGCCACGAGGCGTAGCGTCGACTCGCTTCGAAGTAGATGCCCTCGTCGCGCGCGTAGCCGACGTCGCGGTGCGCGGTGTTCAGCGCAACGACGGTGAGCACGCCCAACAGGAGGGCCGTGAGTGCGTGTCGCAGCCGGACCATCACGGTGTTACCTCTTCCTCGTGCAGTGCGCGTAGCTCAAAACACAGGGCGTGGGCGGTCCGTGGTGCGTACCCGGTGCGATTCCAGGTGCCCTGGACCGACGGCGTGATGGTGACGGTGACCTCGGCTGTTCCTGGCGTGGTCGCGATCGCTAGCGCCCGCCAACCATCGGCGTCGGTGGCGATGAACCGCGCGACGGTGGACCCGTCAACGGTGAGTGCGAAGTTGA
>JAESSZ010000487.1 GCA_016763875.1 Nannocystaceae bacterium | reverse complement strand
CCGTTTCGGCGGCGGCAGACTGCGAGGTGACGGACCGGGCGGTGCGCCGCCGTCTCGAGGAAGAGTTCGATCGCGCCGACAGGTACTCGGATCCACTCACGTGTTTGCGGGTGGAGATCGACCAGTACGAAACGATCATGGCGCGTAGTGGTGGTGACGCGATCGCACGTGTGGCGCAAGCGTTGCGGGACGTGATCGAGTCTTCGGTTCGTAAGATCGATCTCGTGTTCCGATCCGATGATCGCGGATTCATGTTGGTACTGCCCAACACCCACTTCCCCGGGGCGCTGGCGGTGGCGGAGCGTATCGCCCGCGACGCACGACACGTACGTCACACCGCTCGCACGGAGACCGACGTGAGCGTGAGCGTGGGCGTGTCGTTCTTCCCGAACAAGGACACGCATTCGCTCAAGGACCTCCTGGACCTTGTCGACGCTGCGCTGTCCCGCGCTCGTGGTGAAGGGGGCGGCTACGTCTGCCTGTACCAGCACCAGGGATACCTCTACCGGCCCGAGGCTTAAACGTGGACAACGGCGAAAGCTCGCAGACATCAACGCACGCTAGCGATAGCTTCGCCGGAGGAAATGTTTCCGCGGTGATCCGCAGAGTGCTGCTCTTTCCTCGCGATGGCGAGGGCGCCCGTAGTGCGACGGTCCATGCGGCGCGCGCGCTCGCGGGATGGGGCATCGACGTTTCCGTGCCTGAGCAGTGGCCAGGTGCCGGAAAAACGCCCGGTTGCCGCGCGATCGACGTCTCGCGTGAGGCCGGTGACATCGATTTGGCGATAGCCTTGGGCGGTGATGGCACCCTGCTCCGTGTCGCGCACTACGTCGGTGACGCTGGGGTCCCTGTCATGGGGATCAACCTCGGCAACCTGGGATTCCTGACGGCGTTTCCGGCCAAGGATCTCGACATGGCGCTGGAGAAAGTGCGTGACGGTGGGCTGGTTTGGGAGCCGCGGCTGCGCATGCGGGTGGACGTCGTGCGTGACGAGGGCGCTTGGTCCGAGACCGGGTGCAACGACGCCTACATCAAGCACGGCACGCAACCCCGCATGCTCCAACTCGCGACGTCCGTCGGTGGGGTACCGATGGCGAACTATCGCGCCGACGGTCTCATCGTATGCACGCCGATGGGATCGACCGCTTACAATCTCGCGCCGGGCGGACCGATCGTCGACCACGGGACTGACACCTTCACGATCACCCCGATCTGTCCGCACAGTCTGACGCACCGACCCGTGGTGACCGGCGCGGCCCGGGGGATCCGGATCATCTACAAGGGGCCCGGTGACGCCGGCCCCGCCACCCTGTCGGTGGACGGCGTTTGGAATCGCGAACTCAAACTTGGTGACGAGATCTCGATCCGTCGCGCGGACGCCCCGCTGAAGTTGGTGCCCGCGCCCGCGACGGTGTTCGACGTGCTTGCCCACAAGATGGGTTGGACGCTCGGGTAGTGCGGGCTCTCATTGGCCCATTCGAGTAACTGCTCGTATGTACAGCATTTGGGTGCTATGACTTTCGGTCCGTGCTCGCCTACCTTCGTATTCGCGGTCTAGCCCTCCTAGACGACGTCACGCTCGAATTTTCCGCCGGAATGACGGTCCTGACCGGTGAAACCGGCGCCGGCAAGTCGATAATTGTTGGCGCGCTGTCGCTGCTCCGCGGCGCACGCGCAAATTCAGATCTCGTGCGTGCGGGCCAAGACACGGCGGTCATCGATGCGCGTTTCGATCCTAAACCCGAGGCGTGGCCGCGACTCAAGGCGCTGGCTGACGAACTGGGGATCGATCTCGGAGATCTCGCCGACGGATTGATCGTGCGGCGCACCATTGCCAAAAGTGGGCGGTCGCGCAGTTTCATCCAGGACGCGCCGACGACCCAGGGGGCGCTGGCGACGTTGGGCCAGCAGTTGGTCGACATCTGCGGCCAGCATGAGCACCACTTTCTGACGCACGCCGGCCACCACCTCGAAGTCCTCGATGCGTGCGCGGGCGCGGAGACGTTGCTCGGCAAGTATCGAGTCGCGTACGTCGGTTGGCGGGAGGCACAGACTGAGTTGAGCGAACTCCAGGCGCGCACGACCGACCGAGTTCAGCGGGCAGACTATCTGCGATTTCAGGTCGAAGAACTCGAGCGCGTTTCGCCGCAACCGGGTGAACAAGAGGCGTTGCAACGTCGACACGTCTTGCTGAAGGACACGCAGCAGTGGGCGGAGTTCGCCGACGAGGCGCGGCACGAACTGTACGAAGCTGATGGTGCGATAGCGGGGCGGTTGGCGGCGATGGCGGCTCGAGCGGTGTGTGGCGCCGAGCAATCGCCTGCGCTGGCGGAGCTGGCGGAGCACCTCACGGCCGCGCAGTTGTCGTGCGAGGAGGCAGCGCACGCCGCCTCGCAATTGGGCGACGAGTTGAATGTTGAGCCCGGCGAGCTGGAAACGGTGGCCGAACGTCTTCACGAGTTGTTGTCGTTGCGTCGCAAACACGGGGTGGATGCCGATGCGCTGGTCCAGCGGCTGTCGCAGATGCAACACGAGATCTTGGCGCTGGAACATAGTGAGCAGCGTCAACGCGAGGCGGTCGATCGCGAACGGGACAGCCGCGCTCAGTGCTGTCGAGTGGGAAAAAAGCTGCATGACAAGCGGGCGGCGGCGGCCCAAGGGCTGTGTGATGCCGTGGTGTCTGAGCTGTCGGCGCTGCATCTGGCCAGTGCACGGCTCTCGATCGAGGTTGTCGCCGAGTCGTTGGATGAACCGGGTCCACAGGGGATCGATCGGGCGGAGTTTCTATTCTCCGCCAACCCTGGAGAGCCGCTTGCGCCGCTGTCACGCGTCGCCTCGGGCGGGGAGCTCTCGCGAGTGCTGTTGGCTATCAAGGGGGCGTTGGCGGCGGACGACCGGGTGGCGACGTATGTGTTCGACGAGGTCGACGCAGGGGTCGGCGGACGGGTCGCTGAGGCGATTGGTCGCCGACTCCAGGCGGCCGCGGCGACGCATCAGGTTTTGTGTGTCACGCATCTTCCCCAGATCGCGGCGTTTGCTGCGAGCCATATCCGGGTGGAGAAGGCGACCAAAAACGGCAGGACAACCACCCGTGTCGTGTCGCTCGAGTTCGACGACCGGGCGCCAGAGTTGGCGCGGATGCTCGGTGGGGCCAAGACGAGCGCAACGCAGCACGCGGAGCGGTTGCTTGTCGACGCGAAGAAACGCCGCGCACCCGCGAGGTCGCCCGTCACGCGATCACGTGCCCGGGCGCGATCGCGGGCAGGTGCGCGCGCCTAGTCAGCCGGCCACACGACGAACGTGGTCGACATAGGGCATCCGCTCAAGTTTCGCCATCACCCGCAGTAGTTGCTCGTGGCTGCGGATCTCAAGCGTGAGCGCAACGACGGCTTCGCCGCCGCGATTGCTGGGTTGTGCCGACACGCTGCGCATGTTGACGCCCTCGGTGGTCACCGCGTCCGCGATGTCACGCAGGAGACCCGCGCGGTCGGTCGCTGCGATGCGCACCTCGACCGGATACGCGCGTCCGTAGCGCGAGCCCCAGTCCAACGCCATGATGCGTTCGGGCTCAGGATGGTTGCTCATATTGGGGCAGTCGGCGCGGTGGATCACCAAGCCTCGGCCACGCGTGATGTACCCGAGCACGTTATCGCCAGGGACAGGATGGCAGCAGTTGGCCGGCGTGCTCATCACGTCCGAGGTGCCACCGATGCTCACGCTCTGTGCGCCTCGGTCTTTGTTGCGTCGGCCCGGACTGGGCGCAGGCACAGGATCGGGCGCAGGCGCTTTGGCGCGCTCGGCCTCGAGCAGGCGCGCGGCCACGTGTTGCGAGCTGATGTCGCCAAACCCGATCTTGGCGAGGAACTCCTCCGCGTCATCGAAGTCGCACAAAAGCGCGACGTCGTCGATCTTCGTGTTGGAGATCCCCAGCCGCTTGAGCTCGCGCTCCACTGTCTCGCGCCCGGCGAGGACCGAGGTGTCGCGCTGCATCTCCCGGAAGTACTGACGGATCTTCTGTCGCGCGCTGCCGGTGTGGACGTAGCCCAGGTGCGGGTTGAGCCAATCGCGACTCGGCGTGCCGTTCTTGGCGGTAATGATCTCGACGCGGTCGCCGGTCTTGAGCTGGGTATCAAGCGTCACGATCGCGTCGTTGACCCGCGCCCCACGACAACGATGGCCCACCTGGGTATGCACCCGGTAGGCGAAGTCTATCGGTGTCGCCCCCAACGGAAGGTCGATGACCGCTCCGGCGGGCGTGAACACGTAGACTTGGTCGCCGAAGAGGTCGTTCTTGAGCGACTGGGCGATCTCCTGCGGATCGGTAACCTCGCGCTGCCACTGCATGATCTGCCGCAGCCAGTTGATCTTGTCGTCGAAGCGACGGTCGGATTTTTTCGCTTCTTTGTAGCGCCAGTGCGCGGCGACCCCGAACTCTCCAAACTCGTGCATCTCGTGCGTGCGGATCTGGATCTCGAGCGGTTGCCCCGTGGGTCCGAGCACGGCCGTGTGCAGCGAGGCGTAGCCGTTTGGTTTGGGTTTGGCGATGTAGTCGTCAAACTCGCCCGCGATCGGGGTCCACAGGCCGTGCACCAAACCCAGAACCGCGTAGCACTGCGCGACCTCGTCCACGATCACGCGCAAGGCGGAGACATCGTAGATCTGGTCGAAGCCCAGACGCTTGCGCTCCATCTTCCGGTAGATGCTGTAGATGTGTTTGGGTCGGCCCGACAGCCGCGCCGTCACCCCCAGTTCGGTCAACTCGCCCGACAGCTTTGTGATGACCGCCTCGATGGTCTCGCGCCGAATCGAGCGCTTCTCGGCGAGCAGCTTGCCGATTTCCCGGTACGTCTGCGGCTCCAACTCGCGAAACGCGAGGTCTTCGAGTTCCCACTTGAGTTGCCAGATACCCAGGCGGTTGGCCAACGGGGCAAAGACCTCCATGGTCTGCTGCGCCAGCTCTGCACGTTGCTGCGGTTGCAGTCGGTCCAACTCGCGCATTTGCTGGAGTCTGTGCACCAGTGCGATCAATATGACGCGCACGTCCGAGGCCATGGCCAGGAACATCTTGCGCAGACTCTCGGAGGCCTCCGCGTCGAGCTGACTCCAGCGGATCGCGTCCAGGCGTCGGACGCCGACAACGAGTGCCGCGACCGGACCCCCCCAGGTTTCCTTCAGGGCCGCGGCATCGAGATCGGCGGCGAGCCCACGGTGCAGCACAGCGGCGGCGACAGACTCTGCGTCCGGCGAAAGGTCGAGCAGCAGGGTCGACACTTGCAGGGCGCGCTCCAGCGCGTCGGCGCCCAGTTGGCTCGAGGTGGCCGATAGCGCCCTGAGTGCACACTCGCGTGCTTCGTCGTCGGGCGTTATCGATGCCAGACGCTCGCGGATCTCGGCCAGGGCAACGTCGCTGCGGTCGGCCACCGCGCTAGCCCCCACCCAGGTCGAGGCCGGCGTCCGGGTGCAGTGCGGTCGTATCGTCGGGATCGTCTTCGAACCCGTCGGGGAGCGCGACCGTCTGGGTACCCGCCGTCTTGCCGCGGGGCACTCGCATGGCCGTCGG
>JAESSZ010000486.1 GCA_016763875.1 Nannocystaceae bacterium | reverse complement strand
CAGACCTGTCGGGTTGGCAAGACGGTGGTGACGACGACGACGACGCAGCCGGAGACGACGACAGCGTGGGCGAAGCCTCCGAGGCTGGTCCGCCAGCCGTCGAAGGCGAGCCAGGTGCGACGAAAAAGGGCTGCAGCGTCGGCGGTCGCAGCGTGGGGCCGTTCGCGCTCGGCTGGCTGGTGTTGGCCGGGCTTGGCAGACGCAGGCGCCGACGCCTCACCGCGGCCTAAGTAAGGCCCCTCGCGCGACAGGCCGTCCGACGTCGCGCGTGGCGTCGGACGTCTGAGCGTCCCTACTGGATGGGCCGCGTGGTGGGCTCAGGCTCGCCGAGGAATTGATCCACGGTCAGTAGGTGGTGCACCGCGCCCGGGATTGACCTCGGCATGCGCGCAAAATAGCGCATCGCCGTATGCAGGTTGCCGAACGTGCGCTCAACCGCCGCAAAGTGGGGCTGCGAGACGTTGTCACGGATCGGCGGGGGCGCGTGTGGGTCAGCTCGGTAGGCGCGGATGTAGTCCAGCAGGCGCGGGTGGTATTCCGGGTCTTCGACAATCGCCTGAATCGACTTGGTCCGCGGATGCACACCCTCGAGCACCGCTTCGACTTGGCTTTGCATCGCGTCGAGTCCGCCCTCGAAGGTGTCGAGCAGTTGTAGGTCGTAGTGCGGGTTGGCGTGCACCACCTGCATGACGTGCCCGATGATCGTGTCGCGGCTGGAGTTGAGACCGGTGGGGTCGATCAGCGAGGCCGGATCGTCGAGGCAACGCAGCACGGTGTGGAAGCGGAAGTTGATACCCTTGGAGTCGTAGTAGTCCGCCGCACACGGGACGATGAAAAAGCGAGTCATGTCCAGGGCACCGACCATGCGCTGAGTGCGTGAGGGAATCTCGTCGATGTGGCCGAGTCGTTGCAGGCGGAGCAGTCGCGGCCGAACTTGTTCGTCACGACCGAAGGTGTGCAGCGTCTCCAGCAGACGCCGCAGCTTGGCAGCCAGTTCCCGCGGACTTCCCGCGGTTCGACGCACCAGTTCCCATGCCGGCTGCGCGAGGCGCTCCGGTTGTGCCGCAGTTTCGTTCAAACCCACAGACCTCTACCTCTAAAAATAGGTGGCAAAATCAGGACCGCAACCCCCTTCGTCCGCAACTGAGTGCAAAAACTGCGGGTTGGGCCAGCCGGACCACCAGCGAGGCCGAAAAAACCGGATACAGCCCCGGAATTCGTCGTCGCTCTGGTGTGATGAGGTAGGAGTTTCACGCCTTGGGGGGATTGTCGGCGAGCCAGCCGTTGACCCAGCGGGCACTCTCGGCCCAGCCATCGCGGAGGTTTCGCTCGGCGGCCCGCTCAACCTGCTTACCGATCCCGAAGATCTTCACATCGGTCCACAACTCCGTGACGCGGGTGCACACACCATCGCCCTCGTCGCGAATCGTGACTGCACCGCCCATGCGAATCGTGTCGGTCAGTACGCTCAGCAGCGTGTCGAACGTCCACTTTTCACCCGCTTTGGTGAAAACACCCTTCTCTGTGTACGCCAACTTCGGGCCCAGCAGTTTGGCGACGACAGCGGGCACGTTGATCTTCGGCGTGACGAGCATCTGACGCCGCCGAGTGTCCGCATCCTCGACCGCTTTGTCGCACGCGCACGACAGAAACCCGAGTCCCTCGACAATGAGTTTCTCGTTCCACGCGGGGTCCCAAAACAGCTCCCAATGGCGCTGCGGCGTGCAGTTCAGGCGGTGTTCGACGGTGAACTTGAGCACGTCGCGGACGCTACTGACAAAACTGCATCCGCGCAAACGGGTTGCTTTGGTCTACTGGGGGCGAGCCGTTGCCCCCGGTCCAGTGGCCGAGGCACAGCCTTGGACCCACGCGGGGTTGATAGCGTCTACGGCCGCGAGCACGACCGTGAGTGGCCTTGGCGGCTGTACCTGGGTGTAGCGGGGATCTTCGAATCTCGCGACCGGGTGCATGGCGAACACAGGCAAGAACTGCGGAAGCCAGTCGGCAGGGATCGCAAAGTGGGTGGGGGCCTGGCGAACGAAGTGACACATCTTGGCTTGGCGGTCGAAGTGGAGATGCGCGGCCACGCGGTCGTTGAGCCCCACGATGTCCACGATCGTCATCGTTCGCGGGGTGAAGTACCGGGTCGCCCCCGCGCCTTCCACCGCCACGATCGCGTCCGCTGGCAACTGGGAGGCGATGGTCCGCGCCACCGCGGTATGGACGGTTCGGGTATCCGACGCCTGCTCCACCAGGCGCGCCCG
This sequence comes from Nannocystaceae bacterium, assembly GCA_016763875.1. Taxonomy (GTDB): domain Bacteria; phylum Myxococcota_A; class Polyangia; order Nannocystales; family Nannocystaceae; genus JAESSZ01. The sequence goes on along the minus strand of JAESSZ010000486.1, from coordinate 8,429 downwards.
TAGTTGCGGGATCTGCCGCCCGGTGACCAAGGCTAGCGGCAGCAGCAGCGCCCAGGCCAGCCAGCGGCGACAAGCGAGCAGACCGAACGGGAGCACCACCGCGATAGGGGCGCCGAACGGAACGAAGTAGCGCGCCTCGTAGAACCCAACCCCGGGGTGCAGCGGGCGGCTGACCGCGATGGCCAGCCACGTGGCAAGCACCGCGGCGAGTAGGGCGAGCAGTTCATAGTGGCGATGGCGGACATCGCGTCGCAGGCCCAGCGCGAGCAAGACGACACCGGTCAGCGACATCACCCACGGCTGCCAGGGCAGTACGTCGTCTGCGATGAACGACAGGCCGGCCAAGCCCCCGCCCGTACCCTTGATGTACTGGGTGTTGGGCCATGGGTAGTCGGAGACCGACCAACACCACATCACCCACAGTCCTAGGCCGAGCAGCGCGCCCAGCGGGGCCACCACGGCAGCGCGGAGGCTGGCGGACGAGGTGTCCCCGGCCCGGAATCGCGCGATCGCGAGCACGGTGCCCATCGTCAGGACAAATCCTAGCGCTTCGGGGCGGCACCATACCGCGAGGCATCCGGTAAGGCCGGCCGCCAGCGGTGCTCCCGCGATCATTGCGGCGGCGACGGCCAGGATCGCCGCTGCGGTCAAAGGCACCTCCATGCCCGACGTTGAGCCCTGCAACAGCGATGGGGCCGAGGCGGCGAACACCCCGCCCAGAAGCGCCATCGACTGCGCTGGCAGCGGGGCCGTCGTGCTGGCGCGTTGCCGCACCAGGTCCAAGACAATATGCGCGGCGAGCCAAGCGGTCGCGGCGTGCAACAGCGCGCCCAGCAGCTTCACCGGGAGCACGGGCGCCCCGGAAGTGGGCCACATCGCGAGCAACGCGACCCACATCGGGCTGGAAAAGCCCGTTTCCCAGTCTCCAGGGTTGTAACTGAGGCCGTCGCCAAGCCGCAGACTCTTGGCGTACGACAGGTGGATCCACGCGTCGTCGAGTGGGAAGTCGTCGGTACCGGGGATCGTCAAGATCGCCAGGATCAGCGCCACCAAGGCCGCGATCAGCCGCGTCCATCCGTCGCCCCGCATCGCTGTGTCCCGCCGGAAGTCAGGCACAGGGTCACTGTGGCTCCGGCTCGCGGTGCGGCGAGGCGTGGTGAGGCGAGGCATGGTGCGGCGAGGCACACGGCTCGCACTGTGGCCACTACCATGAGTCCATCGCCCGGGGGGGCGACGTGTAGGTTGCTGTCGCGCGGGTGGTCGATACCCCGCGCGCTGGTGCCCCCGCCACAGACTCAAAACAGGACGCCCTGCGGCTACGATTACCGCTTGCGCGCGGCAGTCGAATGCAGCAAGAATGTATTCGCTTCGAACCGAGCTGCCGGGGGGCTCGCTAGGTTTGTCGCTGCTACAGGGTTCTTTTCCGGGAGGTCACTTGACCTCACGCGACCTCATGGTCGCCCTGCCGGAGAACCCAATGACCCACAACTTCTCAACCGAGCAAGGCTTCTCGAACTTCGTCCGCTCGATCGAGCGCTATCCCGTCTTGGACCGCGCAAGAGAGCTGTCACTCTCTCGCGAGTACCTCGATGGCGATAAGGCCGCCGGTGATCTACTTGTCTGTGCGAATCTGCGTAATGTCGTCAAGATAGCTATCGGCTATCGAGGCTACGGCTTTAGGCTCAGCGAGCTGGTTGCTGAGGGCAACGTCGGTTTGCTCCAGGCGGTGCGTCGCTTTGAGCCAGAGCGCGGGCTGCGTTTCATGACATATGCGGCCTACTGGGTGCGAGCGCACGTGCTTTCGTACATTCTCAAGCGCTGGAGTCTCGTGTCGGTCGGCACCGGCCCTTTGCAGAGCAAGTTGTTCTTCCGGCTCCACCGCGAGAAGGCCAAACTCGCCGCTCGCATGGGCGAGGGCGCGGATCTGACCCCGATTCTCGCGAAGACCTTTCAGACCTCCGAAGACCGGATCCGCAAGATGGAGCAGCGGATCGACGGCCGCGACATGTCCCTGGACGCCAAGGCGTACCGCGAGGGCACGACGACCATCATGGACACGCTGGTCGACACGGGGATGGACGCTGAGACCACCGTGGCCGCCAACGAGGTCGACTGCTTGGTCCGAGAGCGGATCGAAACCGCGATGCATCGTCTCGACGACCGCGAGCAGCAGATTGTTCGTCGTCGGCTGCTTGGGACCGAAAAAGAAACGCTGTCCGCGATCGGCAAGGACCTCGGTTTGTCCCGCGAGCGTGTGCGCCAACTCGAGCAGCGCGTGAAGCTCAAACTCCGCCGCACGCTGTCGGACCTTCGCCCCGTCGCGACCAATACCGCGTTCCGCCAAGCTGCCTAGGCGACGCGGCGACACCCACACCCACACGCTGCTAGTCAGTCCGTAGCGCGAGGTGCGGACGCGGCGAAGTTGAGCTGCCCGAAGTCCAGGACCAGTGCGCCGAAGGCTCGCGTGATATCCGACCGACTTGGCGGCGGTGGTCGTTTCTCCTTCGAGCGTTTACCGCTGCGCCTGCTGCTGCCCGTCTTTGTCGGCGGCGGGGCGTGGAGGCGTTCCGCGAGCTGCCGCAGCTGCCGTAGCGAGTGTGCAAACGCGGTCAACCAGAATACGCGTGCGGCGGCTTGTGGTTGTGAGCTGCGCCGAGTGCCCAGCGCCTGCTGGGTGGTGATGAGCCCCGACATCGCGACGTCGCAAGACTCCAGCACGACGCTGACTGCGTCGGCGGACTTGCTGCTCGGCTTGTGCTCGGTGTCTGTCTCTTTTGCGGTCGGGACCACACAGCGCACCCAACTGCGGGCGGCGAGCATCGAGGCGTAGACGTGTCGCGCGAGACTGTCGTGGTCCGCATCCTGCGCGTCATCCAGCAGCGCTTGCTCGGACGCGGCCTGCGCATGGTCCAGCACCACGAACATGGCCTCGGCTGCCGTGGTGAGTCGCGCGAATGCGGCGCTTAGCGTCGGGGCAATGCGTGTCGAGGTCGCCCAACCGTCCTCGTTGAACCCTTCGCCCTCGTAGTACTCCCGGAGCTCTCGGGTGTACGGCGCAACCTGACGCAGCGCATCGACGTAGCTTGCCGTAGCGCCCTCGAGCTCAGCCATCGCTGGGTGCAGGGTTGCTCCCTCGCGATCGATGGCGTCGCAAATGCCTCGCTCATCGCTGACGAGGCCTATCTCGGGGGCGAGCCGTCGCTTCACAGGTTTACCGTTCGTCCCCACACTCGCGCGCCACTTCACTTCGCTCGCCGTGCACTGGGGGCGGGTGCGATAGAAGCACTCGGCGTAGCGCGATAGCTTTTGCGCGGCCAGCGTGGCATCGCTGAGCGGGGCAGCGGTCGACACGTCGGTTTGCGGGGGCTCGGGGACCGGGGCCACGTCGGAGTCATCCATCGCGTCCCGGGCCGCGGCCCCAAACTCGTCGCAACTCCCACTCGCAACCGCGAGCAGCAACGCTAGCCACCGGCTAAAAAGCACCGCGTCTACGGTGACATCGCGGTAGCGGGGGTGCAAACGCACAACGTTGTGTCGCCGGTTACGCCACCGTTAGACCCAGTGCGGGTCCTCGGGGACGATGATGCGCAGGTGGTGGAAGAGGTTCTCAATCCGGTAGTGATCGGTCGAGACCACTCCTCGCCGTCGATCTGCGCGGGCACCGTCTCGATTCCCTCTGGGCGGAATACGGTGACTTCGATCTGCGAGCCGCACGGGACTTTGCGCGCTGAAAGGCCCATGACCTCGAGATCGTCTGTGGTCACGGGGTTGCGCTTGTGCCCTGCTATCGCGGCGGCGGCCCAGTCGGCGTGGCCCCGCATGATGATGACTTCGAACTTTCCGTCGTCCGGCTTGCTCGTGGCATCGAAGATCCAGTCACCCGCGTACAGGATGGTGCCCTGAACCAAAATGTCGGTGACGCCCGTGTATTCCACGCGCTCGCCGTCGATCGATAGTTCGACCGAGAATGCCTTGCCGGCCACGAAACCGCGCAGAAGCGTCCTGAGTGCGGCGCTCGTGTACACCAACTTGTCCCGGTAGAACCGTCGAATAAAGGGCACGCGCTCCACGAACTCGCGGTCGCGGTTGCGGCGAGACAAGATCGCCGCGGATAGCCCTACGCCCCAACTGTCGAACCACAGATCGGTCGCGGTTGTCTCGCCATCGTTTCCGACGGCTTCAATGCGGCCGACGTCGAGCCACTGCTCAATGCCCTCCGCGATGATCTCGATGTTGGTCTCGAGCGCCTTGACCCCGGACACGATGCCGAACGAGCGTCCCTGATCGTTGGCCGTGCCCATCGGCAACATGCCCAGGGGAACGTCGACGCCCGTGCGTTCGCGGGCCAAGATGATCGCCTTGGCCGCTTCGGCGAACGTGCCGTCGCCACCCATGTAGACCACGCGGGCGGCATCGCCTTGATCGAGCCGCTCCGCCAAGGCGGCGACGGTCGCGCCGTTGGGCAGCGTGGGCAGGAACTCCGGCTCCAGTCTGGACGCCGACAGCGCGCTCATGGCCGCGTCGATGTATTGCTTGGCCTTGCCGCTACGGGCCGTAGGATTGGCCACAAGGAGCGTTCGGCGCGGGGTTGCCACGGGCGACACAGGGTAGCAGGTTGGGGCCGTACGGGCCGCGGAGGTGGGCAAGTGGGCTGCGGGGACCCCTACCTGTGGTAGGGATGCCCGTTATGGAGCGGCATTGTGGGCGGGGATCTGACGGCGGGGCTAGTGCGGGATCTTGGCGCCAGCCAGCCCGTAGACCGGGCGATGACGCCGCGGTTGCGCAAACGCGCCGCTGGGCCCTGGCGACTCTAGCGCTCGTCGGACTGGCCTGTGGGCCAAAACAGGCCCCTTCCACGCCCCCGGTTGTCGCCGCGCAGGCGCCCACGTTCGAGAACCCCGGGGGCATGTGGATGCCCTCGCAACTGGTCGACCACGCCGAAACACTCAAGGCGCTCGGTGTGGAACTTCCGGACGGCGCACTGACCGACCCGATGGCGTTTCCGCTCGGCGCGGTCGTGAGTCTCGGAGGGTGCTCGGCATCGTTCGTGTCTCCCGAGGGGCTGGTGGTCACCAATCATCATTGCGCGACGGGCTATCTGCAGGCCAACTCGGCGCCGGAGCGCAATCTGCTCGAGGAGGGCTACCTCGCGGCGAGCAAGGCCGACGAGAAGCCAGGCGGACCGCGGGCGCGGATCTACGTGACCCAGTCGATCACCGACGTGACGGCCAAGGTCCTCGAAGGCACCGATGTTATCGAAGGTGATGCGGACCGTGCCGCGGCGATCGCTGCACGAAAACTCTCTCTGACGTCGGCCTGTGACGCGCGCGACGCGACCACATCCTGCACGGTGGCCTCGTACTTCGACGGGGCGCAGTACTTCGAGATCGAGCGCCTTGAGATCCGCGATGTTCGCTTGGTCTATGCGCCGCACCACGGGGTGGGGGTGTTTGGTGGCGATGTCGACAACTGGCGGTGGCCGCGGCACACGGGCGACTACAGCTTTATTCGGGCCTACGTTGGCCCCGACGGCAAGCCCGCCGACCCGGCCCCCGACAATGTCCCCTACAAACCCAAGCACTTCTTGAAGGTCGCAAGCGAGCCGCTTGCCGCGGGTGACTTCGTCATGGTGGCCGGCTATCCGGGTCGTACGTATCGCCTCAAAACGGCGGCCGAGGTGGATGGCGCGGTGGCATGGCGCTACCCGCGAGAGATCGTCCGCTACGACGAGATCATCGGGTTGATGGAGGCGTTGGGCAAAGATGATCCGGCGATCGCGATCAAGGCGGCAAGCCAGCTCAAGCGACTCAAGAACTACCGCACCAACTTCCAGGGCATGATCGACGGGTTGCGTGAGGGAGGACTTGCGGCGGAGAAGGCCAATGTCGAGCGCGGACTGCAGGCTTGGATTGATGCCGAGCCGACCCGCAAGAACGCGTACGGCTCCGTACTGGCCGACATGGTCGCGGAGCGGGCCAAGCTCGCTGACACGCGGGACCACGATGCCGCGATCGGCGATCTCACGCGCGCGGGCGAGCTGCTCGAGGTCGCCCTGGGACTGGCGGGTCTTGCGACACTTCGCGACAAGCTGGGCGCTGACGAGCCACGTGTGGTCCAGGCCACGGAGCAACTCCGCAATACCTTTGCGGGCCTCGACGCGCGTTACGACGCCAAACTCGACATTGCGCTACTGGCCCACGCGGCGGGGCGCGCGGCGTTACTGCCGGAGGCTCAGCGGCCCGACGCGGTACTCGAGGCGTTCTTTGGACCGCGCAAGTGGGCCAAGTTCAGTGCGGCGCCCGATGCGATCGCCCGGAAAATAGCGATTGAGGGGGCGGTCAGCACGATGATCGCCAAGACCAAGGTCGCCAACGCTGACGCTCGCGCGGCGTTGTTGGACAGTTTGGACAGCGCCAAACTCGCCAAGAGCCGGGATCCGTTGCTCGCGGCAGCGCGGCGAATGTTGCCGTCACTCGCGGAGCTTCAAGCGCGAAAGGCCGCGTACGACGGCGCCATGGCCAAGCTCAGGCCTCGCTACGTCCAGGCGCTGCGGGAGTTCTCCACCACGCCCTTGGCACCCGACGCAAACGGGACGCTTCGTGTCACCTACGGGACCGTGCGCGGATACAAGGCCACCCCTGGCGCGGAGACCTACGTGCCGTTTTCGACTGTGGCGGAGATGGTCGCCAAGAACACGGGCGTGGTCCCGTTCGCGGCCCCGCAGGGGATCCTCGACGCCGTGAAACGTGCGGACTGGGGGCCCTACGCCGATGAGGCGGTCGGTGGGTTGCCGTTGGATTTCCTGGCCGACCTGGACATCACTGGTGGCAACTCGGGCTCGGCGACGCTCAATGCTCGCGGTGAGCTTGTGGGTCTGGCGTTCGACGGCAACTACGAGTCGATCGCCAGCGACTGGTTATTCCTGCCTTCCGTGACCAGTTCGATCCATGTCGACATCCGGTACGTGCTTTGGATCATGGATGCGGTGGACAACGCGGATCACCTGTTGATCGAGATGGGCGTCACGCCAGCGATCGAGGCGCCACAGAGCGTCCAGGCGCAGTCGAGTTCGCCGAGCTCCGCCTCCGCGGGCTGAGGACCGACAGACAGGCAGAGGCGTCCGGCCCGGCCCCACGTGGCGCGGCGCCGAGCGGGCTGTCAGCCGAGCGAGTCCATGACTTCCATGGCCAGTTCGCAATAGGGGTTGAGTTCGAGCGCGCGTTCCAGCGATTCGCGGGCGCGGTCGGACTTTCCCGTCGCATGCAGAATCGTGCCGCGGTAGGCATGCACGATATCCAGGCTTGGATCCATGTTCTGGGCGTAGTCCAGCAACTCGAACGCGTGCTCGGCCGTCGCGCCGTCTTGACCCGACGCCATGAAGCGCGCGTACGCCATCATCGCGTGCAGCTCGGCCACATCAAAACCGTGCTCGTACGCCTCTTCGAGCAGAGCGACCGTCGCGTCGAAGCGCCGGTCGCCCAGCGCGGTCTCAGCGTCAGTGAATCGCCGGGCGCCGCGAACTTCGGCGTCGTCCGTGGATTGTGGCTCGATCGACATCGGTTCGATCGATTCGATGACCTCGTCGGGGTCTTCGTCGAGGTCATCCAGTCCGCCGAGATCGACGGCATCGAGGTCGTCGAAGTCGACCAGTGACGCGGGGTCTTGGCCCGACGGCGCCGCGGCGTGGGGGCCACGCCCTTGCTCGCCGGTCGGCGCCTCTGGTGCCGCAGCGTCGGCCGCCTGGGCGTCATCGAAGTCGCTGAGATCGAGGTCATCCAGGTCATCGATCTCACCGAGGTCTCCGTCCAGGGCCAGGTCGCCATCGATATCGCCAAGGTCGATGTCGTCGAGGCCAGCGTTGCTACTGCCTTTTGCGTTTGAGGGCTTGGCCGGCGTCCCGGTCACCGAGGGGACCGGGGTTGAAGCGCTGCCGTCGTCGAGAATGTCCTCGACGTCGAACTCATCGAGGTCCAGCGCGAGATCGTCATCCGACGCCTTGGCTGGGCCCGAGGTTGCCTTTGCGTCCGCGGCCGCGGGCATCGTCGGCGGCAAGGTTCTCGGCAAGTCGGTGGACAACGGTGTCGAGGCCGGCAGTGTCGAGGCCGGTAGTGTCGAGGCCGAGGGTGTCGAGGCCGGCGGTGGCGAGGGCGTTTTGGAGTCTCCCGCCACCAACGGCGGGGCTTCCGGTTCCGCTGCCGTCGGGGCACCAGCGCCCGCTGGTGAGGCGTTTGGCTCCGACGTCGTCGCGATTGGCTCGGGCTCGATCGCTGGCGCGCCGTCGGAAGCCTCACCGTCGAGGGACGCGGGCGGGAGCAACGGAGGGCTCTCGGCTTCGTCCACCGCAGCGTTGGCGGGCTCGGCAACGTCGGGGGGCTCGGCAGCGTCGGGGGGCGCAGCAGCGTCGGAGGCATCGGCCGCGTCGGAGGCAT
>JAESSZ010000485.1 GCA_016763875.1 Nannocystaceae bacterium | reverse complement strand
AGACCGTAGATTGATTTCAGTTTCCCCCCTTGTGCTCGCCCTTTGCTGGGGCTGCTCCGACGGCGACCCCGCCTCGGATGGCGCGACATTGGGTGACTCCGGTGGGACCGAGCAGTCCGCCGAAGATGATGGCGTGACCAGCGGTGGTGAAGCCGACAGCGCGGGCACGACAGGCGACGCGGAGGGCGGTGTCGAGGACACCAGCAGCGGCGGTGAGGACACCAGCAGCGACAGCAGCGGCGGTGGCGAGGACACCAGCAGCGGCGGTGAGGACACCAGCAGCGGTAGCGAGGACACAGGTGCCGAGTCCGGTGAGACGGGGCCCCCAGTCTGCGAGGAACTCGGTACCGAGGAGGACTGCTTGGAGTGCGGCGATGCTTGCTCCGTTGGTGGGGTGTGTCAGCCCGAGGGGTGCACGGTGTCGGTCACTCTTGGCTTTCCCGATGCGTTCGAGGACAACATCGGCGGTCCGCTACCAGACCTCATCTGGGGGTTTTCGATCGAAGTCGAGGCTTCGAGTTACGCAACAACGCTTGGCTTCGTCGGCCTTCCTGCCGCGAGCGCAGGTGGCGACGCCGACGCGCACATCGCTTTGTACAGCGACCAAGCGGGCCTCCCGGACGAGCTCATTGTCGCAATGGATCTGGTCGAAAACATGCCCGCCGGGGTTGCAACCGACTTCGCGCAGGTGCTCGCGGCTCCGGTCGCCCTTGAGCCGGGCACTTACTGGCTGATGGGCAAGGCCATCGCCCCGACGAGCCCGTTTGCGTCCGATCTCCAGACCAACGGCCAGGGGATTCCCGTGTTTCCGATGGCGCTCACGGTCGGTGACGCCACCGCGCCGTTCCCGGCCACGCTCCAAGACGTTGTCATCGCCAACAACCACGCGCCGAACTTCTACCTGGAGCTGCTGCAGTTGGAGCAGTAGAGACAACGTCGAGGGCGGCCGTCCTGCTCAATTTGGGCACAGCGCTCATCAACTTGGGAAGCAGGCGGTGGCGCTCTCCCGCTACTCCACGATTCGCGGGTTGGCACGGATCGAGCAGCGGCGTGTGGCGTGAGCACGTCAGAGCGACCTTCATCTGTTCCAGCTGCCGCGTGGTGGGACGACGACGACGACGAATGGGTGCACGGCCCCACGGACGACGAGGGCAGCAAGCACGCACCTTCGAATACTGGCGAGCTGACGGCACGCTCTGCAATCGTTGTCCCTTCGTCGATGGCGAGCCGCACGGCGAGTTTGAGCGCTACCACCAAAGTGGCGAGGTCTCGCAGACCGGGCGCTTCGTCGAGGGCCAACTTCATGGCCCTCGGGTTTGGATCGCGAGTGACTCGCCCACGACCGAGCGCATGCACGGCGAGGGCGTGCACGAGAGCGTTCGCAAAACCGAGATGCTGTACGACATGGGCCGTGTGACGAAGGTGTCGCATTTAGATGGCGAAGGGCGTCCGGTCTCGCCGGACGGTTCCGCGATCCCTGACCGACCCGAGGGGGTCGCCCCGGGTGCATATTGGCAATCCGAAGAGGCGCAGTGGCGTGAGGGCATCGCGAACGGCGACGGCAACCTCGAAGGTCTTTGGAGCCGGTGGGACCCCGCGGGAGTCTTGTTACAACGCGAAACCTACGCACAAGGCACGCTTCATGGGGAAGCATGGATCAAGACCACACCCAAGCAACTCGCGGCTCCCGGAGTTGCCGCGGTCAGCGGTCAGTATGTCGACGGTACCCGGGTTGGCGAGTGGGTGGTGCTCGGCGTCAGCGGCGAGCGTCTATCCACCCTCGACTATGGCGAGGCGGTTGGCCCGGACGAAACTCTGGCTTTTCTGGACGACGAGATTCGGCCGGCCGCAATGTGGCACGACCTGGCCGCGACCTTCGAGCAACGCCGACTGTTCGGGCTTGCGTTGGCGGCCGAAGCTCGCGCGGCGGCGGCGGCTGGCAATGCATCTCAGCTTCTCGCCATGCTCGCTCGACTCGCGATTCCACTGCGGGAGGAAGCAGCGATCGAAGCGTTCGACGAGATCGACTCGCTCTCGGGTTTGCTCGACGGTCTCGTGGCCGGAGCCGACCCGTCGGCGATTCTTCGCCAACTGGCGATTCAACTCGACCAGGACGAGAGCAGCCGCGCCGCGCTCGACTTCATCAACGCCGCACTGTTGATCACGCCCGACCGCGCCGCCGACTATTTCACGCGGGCGTTGATCCACATGAGCTTGGGCGACGCGTCCGCTGCGGCGCAAGACGGTGCTCGGGTCCCCGATGAGGGCCAGCGGGAGTTCGTGCTGAACTACGTCCGCGTCTTGTTCCCGGTGTTCGACTTTTGGCCGGCGAAGGAGACCCCCCACACCCACTATGACGGCCTCCCCGAGGCCCCGGTCAAGTCCGTCGAGCAGATCCGGGCGCTCATCCAGAAGTACGCCACCCGCCTGATGGCCGCTCGCGCTCAAATCGCCGACGCACTCGGCGACAATGTGCCCGCGCCCGGCTGGGCGTTACCCGATCTCAGGGCCCTGCTACCGAGCGGGCCGGTCGAACTGCAAACCTATCGGTTCGAGGTACCCGACCCCGATGACCCCGACGACCCCTACGTTATCGACGTCGAAGAGGAAGAAGACACGGAGGGCTGGGCGATCCCATCGCTGCAACGCTTGGTCCGCTCGGACTGGCATGCGCTGTGTTGGCTATGTTGGAGCTGCGGTCTTGACCAGGTGAGTCTCCCCAGTGAAGTACGCCCGCCCGCCAACTTTGGCATCGCCGCGGGCATGGCCTCTGCGCGATTTTGGCGGGTTCGCGATAAGATCCACATGGGCGGTCAGGGTGCGAAAATGCAGGAGATTCCTGGCTTCGAATGGGAGGGCATGGACATCGACGCACTCCATCCCGGGCTGGCGGGAATGGCCGAATCACAGTACGGCGACATGCAAGCGTTGATGTCATGGCTGGCACGGGAGGACGTTCGCTCTCCGTGGCAGGACGACCTTCGCGGGAGCTGACTCTGAGCCGCTGTTGATCAATCGACTCCCCGAGTACACCTTGCGCTGAGAGCGCTTGCCGGTGACCATAAGGGAGGGATGGTCGCTGGCGAATCAACCGACGAGGCTAGCGAGCGAGCCGTAGCGGGTGCATTCGAGGACCAAACTCGTCGCGCTGCGTTGCTGAGCCGTTTGCTTATCACGATGGCTCTGCTGACTGTGCTCGGATGCATTGCCGGGCTCCTTGAAACTAACAACGAAAAAGGGACCACCCTCGCCTTCTACGGGGCTCTTCTCCTCTGGCTGGGCGTGGCGTGGGCCATGGTACGGCGTGGAAAAGTCGTGGGAGCCGCGTGGGGGGTAGGCGTGTTTTTCTGGCTCATGGTTGCCGTGTCCACCGCGTTTTTTGGCGGAATGCAGGGCCAGATCGCGTCCAATTTTGCGGTTAGTGTCCTGCTCGTTGGCAGTGTAATCGGTGGTCGACCAGCGCTGAGTGTGGCGGTGGCCAGCTCGCTGTGGTGCGGAGTCATCGCGTATCTAGAGTTGAACGATCTCTTGCCACCCCAGCTCGGGGTCTACAGTCCAATCAATGCATGGGCAGCGGTAACGATTACCGTCTTGCTCACTTCCATCCTCATCAAGGAGTCGCTGAGCTCGCTTTCTCGCGTGCACGCTAGAGCCGAACGCGTCGCTGTCGAGCGAGACGAGGCGCTTCGTCGTTCCATTCAGGGACAGAAGATGGAACTCGTCGGAAACCTCTCCAGCGGCATCGCCCACGACTTCAACAATCTACTCAACGTCATCCAGAGTGCCTCCGAAACACTGAGGGGCATTCCCGGTAGGGAGGGTAGCGATGCCCAAGACGCACTCAATGACCTTGATGACGCGACGCATCGCGCCGTCCTGATGACTCGCCAACTGCTTTCTCTCGGACATCCAAAACTAGGGGAAGCGGAACTCATAGATCTTAGCTCCGTGGTGAGCCACATGGCGAGGATGCTGCCTCGGCTCCTGGGGACCAACATCGCGGTCAATGTCGACACCGTCGATGATGCTTGGGTCCGCGCGTCCCGGGCGGGGATCGAGCAAATCGTCCTCAATCTCGCAGTGAACGCGCGTGACGCCATGCCACTCGGTGGTGAGTTTCGACTTTCGGTTGCTCGCCGAGGTGAGAAAGTGATCCTAGTTGCCGCTGACGACGGGGAGGGACTCGCTGAAAAAACTCGGGGTCGTATGTTCGAACCTTTCTTCTCGACCAAGCCGACGGGTACGGGGCTCGGGCTCGCCACAGTGAAGTATCAAGTCGAGCGGGCCTCGGGGAAGATCGAGGCGGCGAGCCAGCTGGGTGAGGGCACCACGTT
>JAESSZ010000484.1 GCA_016763875.1 Nannocystaceae bacterium | reverse complement strand
GGCGTTGCGGGTGGCGATGGCAGCCTCAAGGAGTTCGCGGATCAACGGCGCGCATATCTTCTAAAGGCGATTCCTCCTCAAAGGTGAGTGGCAGCCGCGTCACGGCCCGACGAGGGTGGTGGCGTAGTACGCCGAGTCGGGTTTGCCTTCCAACATAGGGAACAAGACTGCCCCCGTCTCGGCAAACTGCTGGGACGCCTTGTAAGCCTCCAACGTTGTGCGACTGCTCCACTCCTCGTAGAGCATGAATGCGTGTTGGTCGGTGGTGTCTTCCAACACGTCGAAACGGATACACCCATCGCGCTCGCGAACCATCGCAGCGGTCTTGTGGATCTGTGACAAAAACGAGTCGCGGTTGTTCAGCGGGATACGCAGTCGGACGCGGACGACGCAACTGACTTTGGCTATTGGGTGCTCCATGCGTCTATGGTCAACCATGTTTCCTAAATGGTCAACCTGGGTGTCTATTGTGGGAGCTGCTACCGTGCTCCGTGCCCGAAGTCGCAGACCTTTCTTTTCGGAGCCGCCACATCGGTCGTGCGCTCGGCCGACTGTTTTGGATATTCGAGGACAAGGTCCTGTCCGGGCTTGTCGACGCTGGCTTCGATGATGTGCGAAGGGGAGATCTGGACCTCATCCGACTGCTTCCCCGCGAAGGTGCACGCGCGACGACACTGGCGGAACGCGCCGTCATGACCAAGCAGGGCATGGGGAAACTCATTGCGGGGGCGACGGAGCGCGGGCTGGTCACGCGTCGTCCCGACCCCGACGACGGGCGCGCGCAGCTCGTCGCCCTGACCCGGCGTGGCCTACGGTTGGTCAAGACCGCTGGAAAGATTGTCGCGACGCTGGAGACCGACTGGGCCCGGCGTGTGGGTGCCGCGGAGTTGGACGCGGTCCGCCAGACCTGCCTTGCGTTGGCCGATGCGCTCGACGGTCCGGACTACCTGTAGCCGGGTCCCGGATCTCCGGACGACTCCCAACCCGTCAGTAGGGGCAGTGGGCGGTGTCCTCGCACCTCCCACGGACATGCGCTGGTCCGGTGCGCGGAGGGCGTGATACACAACGCGCGCCCGCGGTAGGTCGTTCGCGGTTGGAGGTCGGGTCCGGTATGAAGGTCGGAATACCCAAAGAGATTTTCCCGGGAGAAAAGCGTGTCGCGGCGACGCCAGACACCGCAAAGCGGTTGCGCAAGCACGGCTTCACGGTGTTGGTGGAGTCTGGCGCTGGTGAGTTGGCGAGTTTCACTGACGAGGCGTACCGGGAAGCCGGCTGCGAAGTCATCGATACCGTCGGCGAGCTCTATGCACAGTCAGACGTCATCGTGAAGGTCCGGCCGCCGGACTATCACGAGGCCGCGGGCATGGAGGAGGTGCAGCTGCTCAAAGAGGGCGCCACGCTGCTCTCGTTTATCTGGCCAGCGCAAAACGAGTCGCTCGTCGAGATGCTCAAGGAGCAGGGGGTCACAGCCCTGGCGATGGACGCCGTTCCGCGCATTTCCAGAGCGCAAAAGCTCGACGCGTTATCGTCGATGGCGAACATCGCGGGCTACCGCGCGGTCATCGAGGCCGCCAATAACTTCGGGCGTTTCTTTACCGGCCAGATCACAGCGGCTGGCAAAGTGCCTCCGGCGAAAGTGCTGGTGATCGGTGCTGGCGTGGCGGGGTTGTCGGCAATCGGCACCGCGCGCGCCCTTGGTGCGATCGTTCGCGCATTCGACACGCGACCTGCCGTCAAGGAGCAGGTCGAGTCGATGGGGGCGGAGTTCCTTGAGATCACGTTCGACGAAGACGGCGATGGCGGCGGTGGTTACGCCAAGACGATGTCGCCCGAGTTTATTGCGGCCGAAATGGAGCTCTTCGCGGAGCAGGCCAAAGAGGTCGACATCGTCATCACGACGGCGCTGATCCCTGGTCGCCCCGCACCCAAGCTTTGGGAGAAGCGACACGTCGAGCTGATGAAACCGGGTTCGGTTGTGGTCGACATGGCCGCCGAGCAGGGCGGTAACTGCGAAGTCACGGTCCCCGGCGAGGTCATCAAGCACGCAGGGGTCACGATCGTCGGCGTTACGGACATGCCCAGCCGCATGGCGAGCGTCGCCAGCCAGCTATACGGCAGCAACATCGCCCACATGCTCGATGACATGGGCAAGGCGGAGAACTTCAAGATCGACCTTGAAGACGAGGTGGTCCGCGGCGCGCTCATCACCCACAAGGGCGAGGTCATGTGGCCGCCGCCCAAGCCGGACAAGCCAGCCGTCCAAGATGGCGGCGCTAAGGTGGCGGCAGCTAAGGTGGCCGCTCCCGAGCTCAAGAAGGAAAAGAAGAAGAGCAGTCCTATATGGCTGGTGCTCGCGGGCGTTGCGTTGCTCGGCATCGGCCTGAAGGCGCCCGACTCTTTCCTGACTCACTTCACGGTTTTTGTGCTCGCGATCTTCGTGGGTTGGCAGCTCATTTGGAGCGTGTCGGCTGCACTGCACACCCCGTTGATGAGCGTGACCAACGCTATCAGCGGCATCATCATCATTGGCGGCATGCTTCAGGTCTCTGGGCAGTCCATCAACGCAACCACCATCCTGGGGTTTGCCGCGATTCTCGTGGCGACGATCAACATCGCGGGTGGGTTCCTCGTTACGCAGCGCATGCTGCAGATGTTCCGAAAGTGAGGCGAACACGATGAACACCGCAGGTCTCGTTACCGTTGCGTACATCACCGCTGCAGTGCTGTTCATTCTCAGCCTGGGCGGCCTCTCCAACCAGGAGAACGCTCGCAAGGGCAACATCTACGGCATGCTGGGCATGGTCATCGCGTTGGTGGCGACCGCAGCGCAAGAGAGTGTCACTGGCTACGGGCTGCTCGCTGCAGCCGTGGTCCCGGGCGCGGTCATTGGCGCGCTGCTGGCGTCCCGCGTCGCAATGACGTCGATGCCGGAACTCGTTGCCGTCTTGCACAGCTTCGTGGGCCTCGCGGCCGTGCTCGTTGGCGTCGCCAACTATCTTGAGCCGACCGCGGTCATTCCAGGCGAAGAGTCGATCCACGCGATCGAGGTCTTCATCGGCGTCTTCGTGGGGGCGATCACCTTTACCGGGTCCGTGTTGGCGTACCTGAAACTCAAGGGATCAGTGAGCGGCAAGCCGCTGATGCTGCCAGGGCGACACCTCCTCAACCTGGGGCTCGTGCTGACTTGCGTGTATCTGGGCTACGACTTCGTGGCCTGGGGCCACGGTGCCGACCACCCAGGGTTGGTACCGCTGCTCATCATGACCGGCATCGCCGGGTTCTTGGGCTTCCACATGGTGGCTGCCATCGGTGGGGCCGACATGCCGGTCGTGGTGTCCATGCTGAACTCGTATTCGGGCTGGGCAGCGTCGGCCGCTGGGTTCATGCTCGGCAACGATCTGCTGATCATCACGGGTGCGTTGGTCGGCTCGAGTGGCGCGATTCTCTCGGTCATCATGTGCAAGGCGATGAACCGGTCGTTCATCAGCGTGATCTTGGGAGGCTTTGGCACCGACAGTGGCGGCGCACCTTCGGGCGATCGCAAGGGACCTGAAGGAGAGGTCACCTCGGTTGACGTCGAGGAGGTTGTCGCGCAACTCAAAGAAGCGACGTCGATCGTGATCATCCCGGGCTACGGGATGGCGGTGGCGCAAGCGCAGCACTCACTCGCGGAGGTCGTGAAAATTCTGCGCGCCAAGAAGAAAGAGGTGCGCTTCGCGATTCACCCGGTCGCAGGTCGCCTGCCGGGTCACATGAACGTGTTGTTGGCCGAGGCCAACGTCCCGTACGACATCGTTCTGGAAATGGACGAGCTCAACGCGGACTTCCCCAGCACCGACCTTGTGCTTGTGATCGGGGCAAATGACATCGTCAACCCGGACGCCGAAGACGACCCCTCCTCGCCCATCGCGGGGATGCCCGTGCTGCAGTGCTGGAAGGCGGGGCAGACGGTGGTCATGAAGCGCTCGATGGGTTCAGGATACGCAGGCGTTCAAAACCCGCTGTTCTACAAGAACAACAACGACATGTTGTTCGGCGATGCCAAGAAGAACGTCGACGCGATCCTGGCGAAATTCCGCGAGTAAAGTCGGGTGCGGCGCATGCGGGTGGGAACGCTGTGCGTGGGGATGACCCTGTACGTCGCGGCCTGTGTGTCGCCGCCGCCAACGCCGACCACGTCGCCCGACGCACCGCCGACCAGCTCCGGCCCCCGATCCTCGGGATCCTCGGCCCGCTCGACATCGACTGTGTCCGCACCGGCCGAGCCACCACAGCCGTTTGGCCTCGCTGCCGATGCAGTGGTCGTGATCCAGTGGGAGGGCGGGCGAACCAAACACACTCGGCAAACCTCGGGTGAGGCGTACGTGCTGCTGCCGACCGGCGAGCGACTCGCCGGTCCATGGCGCACCATGGACAGCAATGTCCGGCGCGAGTCCCCCACCGACTCTGCCGTCGCGCAGCATGCAAACGAGGACCCTGGGGACCCGGCGTCGATGCCCGGCGGTCGCTCCCCAGCGACGATTGTCCTCATTGAGCTTCGCGGTGATCTCGGCACCCGGGTCAGCTGCACCATTCCGATCGGCCGGCGGTCGAAGTCGAAGATCGGCAAGTGCCACAGCCCCGACGCGCGGCACTTCTCCGCCCGCATGCGATGATATGCGGCGGGAAGTCCCGTTTGTGTGGGGCTTGTCACCGCGCGAAACACACGACGCGAAATCCGCATTCAACCCCCGCCACGGGCGCTTGCGCTATGCGGGCGTACGGTTCCTCGTTAGCATCCCGACCGGAGAGCAATTGCGAACGGACTTCGAGCTGCTCGATAGCTGGCGGGCCGGCGACAACGAGGCGGGGAACGCCTTGTTCAAGCGCCATTTTGATTCCCTGGTTCGATTTTTCTACACCAAGGTCAACGAACCGGATGTGGAAGACTTGATTCAGCGGACCTTGCTGGGCTGCGTTGAATCTAGCGATCGATTTCGTGGAGACTCGAGTTTTCGCACCTATCTATTCGCAGTAGCTCGGAACCAACTACGGATGTTTTGGCGGGGGCAGCAGCGCAGTTTCATCGATCTAGAAACGCAGTCTGCCGTCGACATGGGCACATCGCCGAGCCGAGTCGTCGCCCGCGGTGAGGACCACACGCTCATGCTCGCAGCCCTTCGTCGCTTGTCAGTCGACGCACAGATCGCGCTCGAGTTGCACTACTGGCAAGGGCTCGATGCCGCCGAACTCGCCCAAGTCTTCGACATTAGTCCGACCACCGCTCGGACGCGCATGCACCGTGCGCGGGTAAAACTCAAGGCGATTCTTCAAACATTAACCGACGACGCTACCGTGCAGGAGCAAGTCTTGGGCGGACTCGAGACTTGGGCGCGCGACATCCACCGCAAGTTGGAGTAGTTGTAGTGGGGAGATCCTGAATGGGGACTGAGTTCGATGCCCGCGAGCCCCCGGCGTCATCGGCCGCGGGTCGCGGGCCACTTGGCGCCCACCCGGCCACCGACGGCCTGGGCAAGCTCGAGTACCAGCGTATGCAGGCGGCGATCGAACGGCGCATGTTCGGACGTTCGGTCAAGACCAACGTCGGGCGTTTCAGCCTGCTCGAACCCATCGGACGCGGCGGCATGGGCAGGGTCTTCTCGGCCTACGACCCCAAGCTCGATCGCAAGGTGGCGGTGAAGGTTCTTCGCAGCGATCGGGGCGCTGGCGGCACACGGTTGCTGAGGGAAGCCCGGGCCCTTGCGAAGCTCAGTCATCCCAACGTCGTAACGGTCTACGAGGTTGGCGAGATTGGTGAACAAGGCGAAGTCTTCATCGCGATGGAGTTTCTTGCGGGCGGTACGCTTCGCGATTGGTTCGACGGCGGCGCCTCGCCCCGGCCCTGGCAAGATGTCATTTCGATGTTCGTAGACGTCGGTCGGGGCCTGGTGGCGGCCCACCACGCGAGGCTGGTACACCGTGACTTCAAGCCCGACAACGTTTTGATCGGCTCCGATGGTCGCCCCCGCGTGGCAGACTTCGGGCTCGCGCGGCTCACTACGCCAGCGGCTCCGGTCCAGCTCAAGCCCACCGGAGGATCGTCTGCCAAGCCGCAGTCGATCGCTGGACCGTTCAGCCATTTCTCGGGCACGCCGGACTACGTCTCTCCTGAGCAAGCGAGGGGCGACTCGGTGGATGCGCGCAGCGACCAGTACAGCTTCTGCGTCTCGCTCTTCGAGGCCCTGTTTGGCGTTCGTCCCAGTGGCGGAGACACACTCGGTGTACCCGACTCTGCACGTGCGCGCGCTGTTCCAGTCGCCGTCATCCAAGCCGTGAGGCGCGGGCTCAGTGTGGATCCAAACGATCGCTTCGGCGGCCTCGAGGGGCTACTGGCCGCCATTGCGCCAAGACCTGCCGCAGTAGAACGGTCGAAGGCACTGCTGGTCGGTGCTGGTGTCGTGGCAGCGGCGGTGGCTCTTACAGCGATCGTTGCCTCGCGTGAACCCGTCGCGGATCCGTGCGCGATACCTCGGCAGCGCCTTGCCGACAGTGCCGACCTCCCGGAGAGCCTCGGCGCTGGTCCCGATGAGCGGGCCCACTACCAACAAGCCACCAGAACATTCCGAGCGTCCGCTCGAGCAGAACTCGATGAGGCTTGCAGCGCTGAGACAGTCGAGCCGGTGAGCGTCGATTGCTTGAGCCGAAGCTTGCTTCAGCTCGCAGCGGTAGACGATGCTGTCCGCCAAGGCCGCGCGGCTGTGCGCCGAGGAACCGAGACGATCAAGCGGCTGACAGATCCTGCACTGTGCACGGAGCCAGAGTACTTGGGCGCGGTGTCGAGTCTGCCCTCGGACCCGCAGCGACGTGAAGCGGTTGCCAAGCTCTACGACCGCTTGTCTAGTACACAAGTCGTCGCCGACCTCGGGTTTGAGGCCGACGCGAGCGCGCAGGCCCGACAACTTCTGCAAGCCGGCACCGAACTCCCCGACGACGGGGTGCGGGCAGCGGCGTTGCTTCAACTGGGCAAGATCGCCGCGGGTGCGGGTCGAGGCGATGATGCGGTCATTCACTTTCGAGAGGCTGTTCTCGCCGCCGACGCGGCCGGGCACGATTGGCAGCGTGCCGAGACTCTTCTGGAGTTCGCTCGTTCGGTGGGGGTGCAGCAGCGGCGCTCCGACGAAGCGACTGAACTGCTGGCTCGAGCCCGCGCCGCTGTCACTCGGCTTGGCGACCCTGCGCGCCTCACAATCGAACTTGCGATTGTCGACGGATCCATCGCTTTTTCCGCTCGGCGGTTGGACGACGCCGTTGAAAAGCTACGCACCGCACTCGCTGACAGTGAGGCGCTTTGGGGACCGGACCACTTCGAGCTCGTAGCTCCGCTCAACGTGCTCGCGGCTTCCTACGGGATGCTCGGCGACTTTGACGCTGCGTTTGTCGCGTTCGAAAGGGCTCGGGTCCTGGTTGAACATCACTACGGACGGCGGCATCCGATCTACGCCCAGCTCTTGTCCAACCTCGGGGCAACGGCAAGTAACGCCAACGATCCCTCTCGCGCCAAGGTGTATCTTGAGGAGTCCCTTGCTCTTACCCGCGAAGTGCGGGGTCCTGACCATGCTGTGGTTGCGGTTGCTGGGCACAACCTTGCGGACGTGCTCAGTGAGCTCGGCGCGCACTCCGAAGCCGAAGCCGTCGCGGCCGACGCCACCGCGGCTGCCGAGCGTGCGCACGGTGCAAACAACCCGCAGATGTTGTGGAGCCTGGTGACGTTCGCCACCGTGCAGCAACGCGCAGGACACTCCGGGCCGGCGACGCTCACAGCCCAACGCGCGCTCGGCCTCGGGGAGCGTGAGCGGGGCGAGGACGCATTGCAACTCATCTCCGTCCTGCTGATCCAGGCGGAGAACCTTGGGTCCGAGGGGCGCACTGACGACCAACGCGCAGTCCTGACCCGGATTGTAGAGATCTCGAAACGGCACGACACGCCGGTTGACCCGGAAGTTCGTGCCGCGCTCGACACTGTCCTCAGCCCGTGACCGGTGCGCCGTTTGCCTGTGTCGCACTAGACTATCTAGGTCGAGAAGGCGCGTGTCACCGAGACACCACCAGCAACGCGTTGTCGCATCGACGACGAAATAAATTCGGGCACGCAACCGTGAGCGTGCACCCGGATGACACGCTTTTTGCCGCCCAGCGTGAGATCGGCCGGCGTTGCGGGGCTCGGGCTCGTCGGGCACAACTACTGGATGGCTGTTTGGATCCCGCATGCTTGTCCGATTTGGATCGCTATCGTCGCCGCGAGCTTCGTAGCCGGCTGCGGAGACACTGGTGCAGCGGACGACGACGGGGGCACCGTGACGGCGACAGGCGCCGACTCGACCCAAGGTTCGTCCCCAACCATGGGCTCGCCCTCGGGCGCGGAAACGAACGGCAGCGTCGATACGGGGGGCGAGAGCGGCAACGGGACTGGGCCAGATGACAGCGGCACCGACGGAGACTCGAACTGCGACGAGCCTGCGCCTCCCTTCATATCCGTCGCCGAGTCCGACATCGCCGACGTGGATCTCCCGAACGTCTACGTGGAGCCCGAGGTCGATACCTCCGAGTGGACCGTCTACGACGTGACATGTGAGGAGGGGTCCGGGTGCACACCAGCGGACGACGCGCTCGCCTTTCCCAGCGCCTGGGGCTGCGAGCCGTTCGTCGCGGACGACGCGAGCGACAACGCGGCCGCGCTCGCATGCCAATGGTGGGGCGGCCGACCACAAGCCAGCGACGCCTCGGACCTCGACGGAACGATCTTCTTCGTTCCCGATGGCACGTACGAGTTCGGGAGCGCGCTCAACGGCGTCGACGTCTTCCGCCCCGATGTGCGCAGTGATCACCGCGGACTCCGGGGACAGTCCCGCGAGGGAACGATCCTCCAGACGACGAACATCGACGACGGGTCTGTGGGGCAGGTCAACTTCTTCGAGACGGAGTTCGAGGCGGACATTCCTGGCGATGCAGGCGCGCCCAACTACAACTATACGATGGCCGAGCGTGTGTCCTGGGGTGGGGGCTCCGGGGCAGCCCGTGGCACGACGACGATCGAGGTTGGGGAGACGGACGGTTTCGTGGATGGTGGGTGGATCGAGCTGCGCGCAGATAGCACGACCGAGCAGACGATCTCCGATCAGCTATTCCGCGCGCGGATCGTTGCGGGCAGCATTGTGCCCGGTTCGTCTTTGGAGATCGATAGGCCGTTGCCGGACGACTTCGTTGGCGGCAATGCGACCGCGATCGGCTGGCGACCGAGCGAAGGGCTCGTGTTCGAGCACCTGACGCTGCGGATGAAGTACCCAGACCACCAGCAGGGTAACCTCAACTGGCTGCTCAACTTCAACCACACGGCGGAGAGCCATGTTGTCGACGTCGATCTGCACGGTTACCAGGTGGCCGTGTACATCACCCATTCGGCGCGCATTCGCCTCGCGCAAAACGAACTGCAGCTGAGTTTCGACAAGCCGTTCAACACCTACGCGATAGCGCTCGCCGACTCGACACACCTGACGATCCTCGATAACTACTTTTTCAACACGCCCGAAGGCATCGCGTGCGGTGGTGCGGCGCAGGAGATTTTTCTGGGGTTCAACCACTTCGCCCAGCCTCTCGAAAACCCCGACTACGACTCAGACTGTAGCCAAGGGGACGGTAACGATTGTGTGCTCTACCTCGAGGGGCACGTCGATGGCGAAACCGCCCACGGCACCACGGTCGCGGACGGCTACCTACACTGCAGCAGCCAAGAGGACGATGTGCTCGGCCTGCAGGGCAGCGCGTCCTGCCACGGCACCCGATGTCAGGACACCAGCGGTTCGTTCCTGCTGCACAACGGCTCGTGCAGCAATACCGCCGTCGTGCGCAACGTCTTCGAGTCGGGCGTCTGGATCGACTGGTCGGACGGCGCCGGCCGACGAAACTTCTTCTTCGGGAACGTTTTTCGAGAGCCGCAGGCGCCCGACTACGTTGCCCGGCAGCGTGGTGGTTTGGAAACGGCGGCGACTTCGGGTCGAAGAATGACGCCGGAAATGCGGCCTTCGTCAGTGGCTACAGATTCAACCCGATTCTTGTGAACAACTCGATCAACGCCCTGGGCGGCGGGTCGAACCACGCGTTCGATGCCGGTATGCAGGACGCGACGATCGCCTACAACGTGTTTCGTGAGCGGTGTGACTACGACGGCGGCTCCAGCCCCGACCCCGAGATCGCGGGGGACTGTGGAGTCCGCGTGATCGCCGACCCGGACGTACCCGCCGTTGATGACGCGGGGATCACATGGTCCAACAACGACGTCGGCGTCACCGACCGAACTTGGACGGACATCATGCCCAGTGCTCCCGGGTTCAGCTCGGACCCCGGTTTGAGCTGCGGCTCTGGCCCGTTTCCGTACATCGGCGCCGACATGGGCCCCAACGGCGGCAGTGACGACTCGTGCCTGCCCGCCAAGTTCCGTCACGACGGCGGCTGCTGAGCGTTCGGGTCTGATCCCGTCGCGCAGAGGTCAGGCGTGATGGAGCGTCAGTCCATCGACCAGCCGCCCGGGTGGGCGTAGCTGATGTGGCACAGCCCATTGCGGTTGACGCAACTCGGGTTTCCAACGGACGGGTCGGTGTAGCCGAACTGGATCG
>JAESSZ010000483.1 GCA_016763875.1 Nannocystaceae bacterium | reverse complement strand
GCCTGCGGCAAGTGCCTCCGCGCAGTCACGAGCCGTCACGATGAGGTGGCCGCGCTCGGCGTCGTTGTCCGCCCCGGTCAAGCCGATGAACGCGCTGAGCGTAGCGGGCGACAGAGCGCCCAACTCGGTGACGTAGGGATCGCTTGGTGGGGGAACGCCCCGTCGGAAGAACAACGAGTCGGCGACACCTTCGCCGGTCACCTGGAAGTAGGTCGACATTTCCGTCGACACGGCAACTTCAAGCGTGCCCGTCGCCGATGTCATCGCCGAGTCCATCGGCGCCGTGCAGTCGAGATCGGCGAGATCGCACACCTCAAGCGTCGCCCCGCTTAGTAGGATCGCGGCCGGAAACTCGACAATGGTGAACTGAACCGACGCCGCGCCCGGTACCCACGCTGGCGATTCGACCTGCCCCAGGCAACTCCACCTGCCGTCGGGTGCCTCCTCGGCGGTGCCGCTGGAGTCGTCGGTGTCCGCGTCGGTCGTTCCCGCCTCAGTCGTGCCCGCCTCGCCGAGCTCGGTCGGGTCCGAATCCGTAGCGCACGCAAGAGCGAGAGCCGGCACGAGGGCCCGCAGCAACCGCCAAGGTAGGCCAGTCGTCATCGTCATTGTCATGGGCCAACGCTAGGCTGCACTTTCGCCGCACGCGCCTGGCATTCGGTGCCACCGAGGTGGCGCTTTGTGCCACGGTGCTCCCTACCCCTCTATCCGCCCGCGCGGCGACGGTAGTGGGCGGGAGCCTCGTCGAACCAGGCCCGAAAAGCACGGTGGAAGGCGCTGGCGTCGGCGTAGCCAAGGAGCATTGCGATCTCGGCCACATTGAACCGGTCGTCCGCGAGGTATCGGCGCGCCAGCTCGCGCCGCAGCCCGTCTCGGACCTCACGAAAGCTGGTACCCGCTTCTTTGAGGCGGCGATGCAGACTGCGGCGGCTGGTTCCGAGCAAAGACGCAACCTGGTCGGATCCGTTGCGAACCCCCGGAAGTTCGTGGACCAAGATCCGCCGGACGTCATCGACCACGTTGGATGATGGTGGCAGATCGGCCAGCAGTCGTTCCCCGTGCGTTGCGATCAGGCGATGTAGATGCGGGTCGGGGTCCCGCATGGGCGTGCCAAGGACGGAGACAGCAACGGCCAACGAATCGCAGGCGCCACCAAACTCGACCGGGCAGCGGAAGAAGTCCCGGTGACTCGACGCGTCGGCCGGCTCCGCGTGCCGAAACGTGACCCGCTCAAGACTCCACGGAGAGGCCGCAGCATCGCGAAACAGCTGAACCATCGCCGCCAACGCGAACTCAGCGACTTGCGGAGGCAAGACCAAGGATTCGTCTCCTACCAGATGGCGCTCGACGATGAGACTGCAGTCCGTCCGCACCAACCTCAAGCGCCCCTGCGTGTTCGCCAAAGGGAAAAATCGACCGCCCTGCGCCAACGCCTCGCCGACGGTTGCGCTCGATCGAACAATATAATCGATGACCCCGAAGTACCCGCGATCGATCTGCCGCCCGGCGTCGAGGCCGACCCCAGGATCGTCGAGAACCTCCACGACGACATTCCACAAGTCGCGCCACACGCCCAGGCCCAGCTGCGCCTCGCCGTCCTGCAGATCGGATGGCTGCACCCCGATGCGCGCCAGAAGCTCAGCGCGCGCAACCCCGCGGCGTTCAGCGACACGGAGAATCGACTCGATCTTACGCACCGAAACCGTCCCACGCATCGACGGAGAGTATCGCGCGGGCAGCTGCGCCGCACGTGGACCGCCCGCACCACGCGAGGTCGACGGCTCGAGCGTTAGAACGGGCCGGCTCCGGCGGTTTATGGCAGCGTGCAACCCGACGGGTTTGGTTGCACGAAGCCGAACCCGACATCCGCGACGGGCCAGCTTGGGCCATCAAGCCGGAGATCAACGCGCCTTGTGTCGCCTAGTCGAGTTTCGAGTTGCTGCTAGGCTGCCTGCTGTGCCCGCACAGTTCTCGTCCTCGGAAGGGAGCATTCTCCTGGATGAACAACACTTCCCGATGATTCTGCAGCGGTGGGAGGGGGCGGTTACCGTTGACGTTGTGCGTGGCCATTTCGAACATTCTATTGCCCTTTTGGAGCGTGCTCGTCGGGAAAACGTCGCGGTCTCCGTGGTGTTGGACGCAAGCGATGCCGCTCGCCCGACATCGATCGTGCGCAAGTTCATCGCGGACCATGCGGACGAAATCGCCGCGCAGTGGCCTGAACTGTTGCGACCCACTCGGGTCGTCATTCAAAGCGCGCCGTTGCGAGGTGTGATCACGGCCCTGGGCTGGCTCTCGCGTGGCGCGCTCCAACTCGCGTCGTATCCGAGCCGTGTCTCCGCGATTCGGGCTGCCATCGCGCACCTGGAGTCCGTGGGCTCCGCAACCCCCGAGCCCTTTGATCCCTCTACCTACGAGTTTCCCTCGCCGGATTGAGTCGCGCTATGCGGGTCGGACCTGTGCGGGCCACCCGCTGTAGGTCACCCGAGCGACGTGCATTCCGGCCGAGAGTGCACAGTCCACTGCGCGACCTGTAAATCGGATCGCAATTTGATCCCATCAATCGGGCCGACTTGTGGCACCGACACGGCACGAGGCTGTCGACTCCCGTACCATTAAGCGATGGCGGTGCTTAGGGCCTGCGGGCTGGTAGTCGGCTTGGTCGCGGGGTGTGTCGCACCCGAGCCGCTCGCCTTCGCACCGCTGCCCACCTTCGAACTTGAGACGCCGACCACAGCGGTCTGCGTCATCCCGTTCGACCGCACAGCCCGGGTCAACCTTGGCACCGTCTGGTGGACCACACCGCGCTCTGAGTCGCTGGCGGCCCTCGCCGGCCGCTGGGGCACCACCTCGGACGATCTCGTCATGATGAACCCGAGGCTGTCGCACAAGCGGGTCGACGCGGGGGCACGCGTGACTGTGTACCGCCACCAACATGGGACTCTCTCGCGTTCAGTCGGTGCACCGAATAAGGGGGTCCTTGAGCAGGGTGTTCCGTTCCCCGAGGGCGACGCCTGGATCCTGCGGGCGTTTCGGCCCCGCAGCTACGCGACCCAGACGGTGGTCGCAAAGCTCGCAACCGCGCTAACCGACTGGCACGAGCGCTACCCGCAAGCGCACCCGATCAAGATCGGCGAGCTGTCCAAATACGGCGGTGGAAGGGTCAAGCCACACGCATCTCATCGCACGGGCAGAGACGTCGACATTGGATACGTGCTGCTCGATCCCTCGACCGGGCACCGTTTCATACGCGCGACGCCAAAAAACCTCGACGCGGCGGCGACCTGGGGGCTCGTGCGTCAGTTGCTCAGCACCGGAGAGGTTGAGGCGATCTTCATGGACGCGCACGTTCAGGCCTTGCTCCTACCCCACGCATTCGCCGACTGGGATACCTGGCCCAGTCACTTGTTCTCGGTACTCGCCCTGGATCTGCGTTCGGGGAAGCGTGCAACGATTCGCGCTTGGCGGGGCCACGCCGATCACATGCATGTACGCTTTCGGTGCACCAACGCGGACCTGAACTGCCGAGGTGCCGTCTCCCGGAAGAAGCGGAAGCGACGTCGACGACGAGGTCCGTCATAACCGACGCGCTCGGCCGTCAGGGCGGTTCCTATTACCCCTTGAGACCGGGGAGCGCTCGAGACTCTCAGATGTGAGGTCCGCTTGTGCGCATCAGGGTGTGGGCGCCGCTCCGCCAAACGCAGCCTGGCGCTTCGCCATGCACACCAGCTGTGCGCGTCGCCGATCGGAGGAGGCAGTGTCCAGCGCCAATGCGGCGGCTAGCGGCGACAGGGGCTTGGCGTTGACGCCTCGGCGGGCGGGCGCGACAAGCCCTGGTCCGTTGCGCGTCTCATG
>JAESSZ010000482.1 GCA_016763875.1 Nannocystaceae bacterium | reverse complement strand
CCCAAACGATCGCCCAAGACCAAGACACCTGCGTCGTGTTCGGCATGCCGCGAGAGGCGCACAAGAACGGTGGCGCGCAGCGACTGGTGCCACTGCAAGACATCGCCAGCAGCGTCATGGGCTGTCTCAGGCGTCTCGAAGCCGCATAAACCCACCGTGGGCTCAAGAACTGACCGTTTGTGACGAACCCACTAGACAAGGCGCGGCCGCTACCGACCGAACGCGCCCCGTCCCAACCCGCTCGTGGGAAGGGACCAAGTTCCCCGACCGGTCCGAGACTCCAAGACCCATGAAAATTCTCATCGTTGATGACAGCAGAGTCATGCGCTCCATCGTTCGACGTGCGCTACGTCAGGCCGGCTACGGCAGCCACGAAGTCGTCGAAGCATGCGACGGCAAAGAGGGGCTGTGCGTGTACGACAACGAGAGCCCCGGACTGGTGCTCTCCGACTGGAACATGCCGGAAATGAACGGCATGGAATTCCTGGAGAAGCTCCGTGCAGATGGTGCCAACGTGCCTTTCGTGTTCATCACTACCGAGTGGACCCCAGAGCAGCGAGCGCTGGCGACAGGCGCGGGAGCCTGCGGTCTCATCGTCAAACCGTTTAGCGAGCAAGACGTCTGCTCCGTGCTCGACACCTATCTAGGATAACCCGAAGGACAAAACGACAATGGGCTACCTCAAGACAATCGACAAAGACTCCGTGCGCGACCTGCTATCGTCCTTGTTCGGAAAACCCTGCGTCGTCGCCAAGGAAAAGACACCCAAGGACCCGACGAAGGGCATGTACGTCCGCGGGCGGTTCGTCGACGACACAGGTGAGCTCGTGGCACTAACGCTCAGCGACCTCCCATTCGCCGCGTTCTCGGGCGCGGCGATTGCCATGCTGCCTCCGGGCGGTGCGGAAGATGCCGTCGACGAGAAAGAACTCAGCGGTACACTCGAAGACGCGTACAGCGAGGTCCTCAACGTCCTGAGCCGCTTGTTCAATACCGAGGGGCGCCCTCACTGTCGGTACACCACGATGGAAAAGGCGCCACTCGAAGACTGCGAGATGGAAGCAAAAGAGAGCACGCTATTCCGCGTCGAGGTGGACGGCTACGGCACGGGGCATCTGTTGTTCTTGGCGGGCTGACCAACAGAGATGTCCTGAGCGGTACCCGGAGGCATTGGGATCTGGGTGACTCCGGATTGAGCACGACGTCGCCCAAGTTGGGCAAGTGATCGACGGCAAGCGTGGCAAATGCCCGGGATCGTTCGGTTGGGTCCTGAGAACGATGGATGCAGTGTCCTGCAAGGCTCATGCAGCCCAGCGACAATCCCTACGCCCAGCCTCAGCCGCAACCGCACGGTCAGCAAGCTCAGCCACAGCCCGCGTACGGACAGCCCGCGCCCAGACAACCTGGCGGCGCTGCTGGTGCTTACCCTGGCGCTCCGGTACCTCCGGTGCAGCCAGGCACTCCGCCACCCGTCGCCGGGCAACCGTGGCCGCAGCACTCGCAGCCACAGGTGCAGCCTCAAGCGGCGTGGCCACAGCAACAGCCCCAGCAGCAACAGCCCCAGCAGCAACAGCCGCAGGTTGCTCAGCCGCAGCAAGCATGGCCGGGGCAACAGGCTCCCGTGCAGCAGCCGTGGCAAGGGCAACCGCCACCGGCTCAAGCCGCGTGGGGCCAACAGCCCACCTCCGCGCCGCTCGCCGCCAATCCGTACGCACCGGACGTGCATCAGGCGGCTCACGATCCCGAGGCGATGGCGTCCGAGGTCTCGACGGCTTTACGCGCAAAGTTCATCGAGCGCACCTACCTTCACCTCGCCCTTGCGATCTCCGTATTCGTGGTGCTTTCGGCGGTGGCGCAGAACGTGCCCGGGGTCGAGCTGCTCGTCGGCAAGATGCTCGGACACCGCTACTCGTGGGGCGTTGTACTCGCCCTCTTCTGCGGCGCGGGCTACATCGCGGACAAGTGGGCGTCGGGCTCGAGTTCGACCGGCATGCAGTACATGGGCCTGCTGCTGTACACGGTCGCCGAGGTCGTCATCTTTATCCCGCTGATCTTCCTAGTGAAGTCCTACGTCGGCGTGGAGCCGATCCTATCCGCGGGTGCGGCAACGCTTGCCGTCTTCGCTGGCCTTACGGCCTATGTGTTCATCACCAAGAAGGACTTCTCCTTCATCAAGGGCACGCTCACCACGATCAGCATGGCTGCGGTCGGCCTGGTTATCGCCAGCCTCGTGTGGGGCTTCCACCTCGGGATGGTCTTCTCCGCCGCGATGATCGTCTTGGGCGCGGGCTACATCCTCTACTACACCTCGAACATCCAGCGGCACTATCGTCCGGACCAACACGTCGCGGCCGCACTCGCGTTGTTCTCGGCCCTGGCCTTCGTGTTCTGGTACGTGCTGCGTATCCTCCTGAGCTTGGTGCGAGACTAGAGGCTGGCCGATCGATCCTTGAGCTGGGAGAAGTAGCGGCGCGGTGGATCGCGGCGCCGAGGTAGGCGACCCTAGCGCGTGGTGACGTGGCTGTGGACAATCTTGTGGGCGGCTCTGGCGGGACCGGGTGCATCCACAAGCGCGTCCGCGGCCGCACACATCGACCACTCGGCGCTCGAGCGCGAGCTGGATACGATCGTATCCGAGCACATCGCAGGGACCGGTGTCCCGGGAGTTATGGTCACCGTGACCTCTGGCTCTCGTATCATCGTTGAACGCGGCTGGGGCCTGGCCGATCTCGATTCGGGCCGACCCATGGACCCCAGTACGACCCTGGTCCGCATCGCTTCGCTCTCCAAAACGTTCACTGCGACCGCCGTTGCTCAGCTCGAGGATGCGGGGCGGATCGAGCTGGACGCAGACATCGACACGTACCTGCAACGCGTAAAAACGGCCGGTCCATTCGCAGTTGCGGTGACGCTGCGACATCTACTCGCGCACACCAGCGGATTCATCAACTTCAACAGTGGCCGGGTCTCGAGACAACCTCTGCACCCTGAAGACTTCGAGTCGTTCATGGCTCGCACGATGCCGCCTCGCGTCTATCCGCCCGGAACCGCAACGCTGTACAGCAACCACGGCAACGCGCTCGCGGGCCTCGTCGTGCAAGACGTCGCGCGGATTCCATTCGCGCAATACGTCGCCGACAACATCT
>JAESSZ010000481.1 GCA_016763875.1 Nannocystaceae bacterium | reverse complement strand
CCACGGTCGAGCCGATGCACGACGCCTACGTAGGGCCGCTTGAGCCCTTCCTGCATGAGCACGCGGCGGAGAGCCTCGCTGAGCGTGCCGCGAGCACTTTGTTTGGTCTGCACGACCGGAACGCCGCAAGGCTTGTCCAGCACCACAAACGCCGGATCGCGATGGACAAACTTGACCGAGGCGGATGGCAGCGGTTGGTGCTGCAGTGCGTTGGGGTACACGGTGATGCGCTCACCGGGGACGACGCGCACGGTCGGGACGCGTACTCGAAGGTGCCCCATGTACACGGCGCCTGCCTTGACGAGGTCGCGTCCCTCTTGGCTGGACAAGTCCCCCAACCGGCGCGCGACCAAGAGGTAGAGCATCGTGCCCTCTTCAGATTCGACAACCCGAAAACGAACGGGACCGGTGGTGTGCATCTCGGCCATCAACTCCGCGTGTCCCGCATGGACGTCGCCAACTCGCGCAAGTCGTCCGCCGTGAGCGTGTAGGCGTCGCCGCAAAAACTGCACTTCACCTCGGTCGACTCTTGCTCGTCGGCCAGTTTTTCAATGTCCTGTGCGCCGAGCGTCGAGAGCACAGAGAGCGCTCGCTCGCGCCCGCATCCGCACTCGTACGACAGTCCGCTTTCGGCCATGGCGTCGAAGCCGCCGCCGAGAAGCGCAAATCCCATGAGCTCCTGCGGCGTTCGCTCTTCTCGCAACAGGTCGGTGAGACCAAGCAGAACCCCGCGGATCGGTTCGAGTTCTTCCGGATCGGCGTCCGGGAACGTCTGGCACAGCACACCTGCTGCGCGCACGACTTCGCCCGACGATGACAGGATGACGCGGCACCGAAGCACGGAGGGAAGTTGTTCACTCGCGGTGAGGTAGTTCTCGAGATCTTCATCGATCTCGCCCGAAGTCAGCGGAACCACGCCTTGATACGGGTTGGGAAGCCCAAGGTCCCGCGTGATCATGATCTGGCCGCTGCCGACGAACTCGCCAATGCGATCGTCGTCGACGAACACAGGCGAACGGAGTCTCGAAGTGATGCATCCGCGAACCGTGCCGTCGCCGCGCGCGTCCACCAACATCGATCGGATAGCGCCGCTACCCTGCATGGCGAGACGGAGCCGCTCGTCATCGTTCTTGGTCAACGTAGCGAGCAGGCACGCCGCTGTGAGGCCCCGGGCCAGCGCGATGGCTTCGACCCCGCGCAATCCGTGGCGTCGGCAGCCCTCGATTACCGTCTGCGTGGTGACAGCGGTGACCACCCGGATGGCCTTTGCGCCGTCGATGCCCCGGAGTCTGGCGTCGTTGTTGGACGGCACCGGCTGAGGGTAGCAGACTCGTTGTTACTCTCCCGCCGATGAACGGCGCGCAAGCCGAGTACCAAGAGCGACGAGACGATCGACGGAAACGCCTGACGCAGGCAGAGGCCGAGGTGCGGTTGATCTCCAATCTCCGACTGGCCGTTTTTGCTGTGGGACTCGTGATCGTGATGGTCGCGTGGATGACCGGGGTATCGGTGCTCTGGCTCGTGCCTCCCGGGGTCGTCTTTTTTGCGCTCGTCGTTGCGCACGAGCGTGCCTCGAGGCGCGCGGTCCGAGCACGGCGAGCGACAGAGCATTATCAAGCTGGACTTCGGCGTATCGAGGGCAGTTGGCCCGGTCACGGCAACCAACGGACAGACATTGCGCCCGACGATCATCCCTACGCTGCGGACCTTGATCTGTTTGGACCGGGTTCTTTGTTCGAACGCCTCTGCATGGCGCGCACGGGGGCCGGTGTGCAAACGTTGGCGCAGTGGTTGCTGGCGCCAGCCGACCCCGACACCGTGCGGCAACGGCAGGCGGCCGTTGAGGACCTGAGCAACCGACTCGATCTGCGCGAAGAGTTGGCGCTCGCGGGCGCGGCGCTAGAATCGGAAATCGACCCGGCCTTCCTCGTGGCGTGGGGGACTCGGCCGCCGAGTATCGATCCATCGCGGGTGCGCCTGGCGGGTGCGCTCGCGTGGACCATGGCCATCGCAAACGTATCGGCTGCCGTCGCCTGGGGTTGGGCGGATGTCGGCATTGGACCGCTGGCGCTGACGTTGGGGGCCACATGGGTTGCGGGTCGGCCGTTTCGTGGGATGACCGATAAAGTTCTGTTTGCTGTGGAGCGACCCAGTCGCGAGCTTGCGGTTGTGGCCGAGGTGCTGCGCCGACTCGAGCAGCAGTCGTTTGAGGCTCCACGGCTGCAGGCCCTGCGCAAGGAACTCAGCGGCGGCGAAACAGGGGCAGGCGCGAGCATCCAACGATTGGTCCGACTGGTTGCGTGGCTCGACGCAAGTCGCAGTGGTTTGTTCGCGCCCGTGGGTTTTGCCCTGATGTGGACCCTGCACTTCGGGATCGCACTGGAGGCATGGCGCGCCAAACATGGTCCGCGTATCGAGACCTGGTTTGCTGCGCTGGGCGAACTCGAGGCGCTCGCTTCGCTGTCGGCCTACGCATTCGAGCGTGAAAACGACGTCTTCCCGGAGTTCATCGAGGGGCCGCCGTGTATCGACGGTCAAGGCCTGGGGCACCCGCTACTTGCCGCCGATGTTTGCATCTGCAATCCGGTGACCCTGGGGCCGGACCGCCGCGCCTTGATGATCTCGGGGTCAAATATGTCGGGCAAGTCCACGTACTTGCGCGCAGTGGGCGTCGCGGTGGTGCTGGCACAAGCGGGGGCGCCGGTTTACGCGGACTACCTGCGCCTCACCCCCCTAAGGGTTGGTGCAACGTTGAGGGTGCAGGACTCGCTGCAGGCAGGCGCATCGCGTTTCTTCGCCGAGATCAAGCGACTGCGCACCGTCATGGATGTTGCCCACGAGGGTCCCGGCCTGTTGTTCTTGCTCGACGAGATTCTGCACGGCACCAACTCGCACGACCGTCGCCTCGGCGCTGAGGCGGTGCTGGCTGGGCTCATCAAACGCGACGCCATCGGCTTGGTGACCACCCACGATCTCGCGCTGGCTCAGGCCGCGGAGGCCATGCCGGCCGTCGTCGACAACGTGCACTTCGCGGACGAGATCATCGATGGGAAACTCGTGTTTGACTACCGTATGAAGCCGGGCACGGTCACCACGAGCAACGCGCTCGATCTGATGCGCGCGGTGGGGCTGGACGTTTGATCACTGACCGGGCCATGCCGCGCGGCTCTCCTCGAGTACGGCCCGTAGACTTCCGAGCGCGATTTGGATCTCCTGCTTGCGGCGGACGTCGTGGGTCGTCTTGTCCGCGGCCAACAACACACGCACCTGCGAGCGCAGCATCTCCGGTCGGGGAGGGACTACCCGCACCTTTCGACGGTTGACCTTGTTCACCAGCGACTCGCGCTTGTTCATGTACTCCGCCAACTCCTTCATTCGGCGGTCGGCAGCGACGAACGTCAGGAAAAGCGTTGCGAGGTTCAATGCGCCACCTCCTCGCTTCAGCCGGGTCATCTGACCCGGATTTCGCAAGGGCACCTCGACCGAACTCACGATGTACTTGGGTCGGTAGCCGGCTGTTGGTCCGCGGCGCTTTCGCCGCTTGGCGCCCGTGATCGTTACCCCTTGGTCCAACTCGCGGTTGAAGGCGTCGGTGCGATCTGCGTTTTTTGGCTTGCGGCCGCCGATGCTCTTGATTGCCTCCTCCATGGCCTGGCGTTCGTCCCATGCCTCGTCGAGGTCTGCGATCTGATTGTCGACAGCTCCCGGTCGGCGGACGCTGTGGGTGTTGGGCGGGACCAGCTGGATGAGTTGGCCTTCGCGGTATCGTGCGCGTTCCTGCTCGGACATGCCGTAGAAACGAGCGATCCACTGCCGGCGGTTGGCATCGTCTTCGTCGCCCATCTCGGTTTGAATGCGAGCGAGTTGTTGGTTGACCAACACGAAGTCTTCGCGGGTCAGAGCTGCACCCGCCGACGGGATAATGGCGGCGTCATGCAGTCGACGCATCGTTTCTTGAAGCAGCTGGTTGACCTGCGTCTCGTACCCGGGGCCTTGTTTGCTCTGGTGCTGCGCCAAGGCCAGGTTCGCCTTAGCCAGTGCGAGATACGGGTTGTTGTCGTAGCCGGCTGCCTCAAGCGCCGTGAGGGCCTCGGCAACGGCTGACTTCGAGGTTTGGGATGCCGTGACGCCGTTGAGTAGGGTCATGAACGCGTGCGTGCGCTGCGACCCGGACTCCGTGAGAACCGTGGATATCGTGGCGATGAACAACGCCCGCAGTTGCGGGTCGGCGATGCGGCTGGCCGCCTGCTCGACGGCGCGCTGCACCTGCTCTTCGTTGAACGTCTGGATCCGTCCGACCCAATAGTCACTCAGCGTGACTTGGACGCGGCCTTGCTCGCGCGGCCAGCCGTTGATCTGCTCGGCGGTCGCGACCTTTTTCGGCGTCCTTGCGTCCGAGATAAAGAAGCCCGAGATCGTTGCGAACAACTCGGCCGTATCCAACGTGTACCCGAAGTGATCGAGCAAGAGGTTCGTCCGAAGGGCAGCTGCGCGGTTGGACTCCGGTCTGGTGACCCAAAACACCTCCTGCTGGACGCGCATGGATACGGCGGCGGGAATCTTGAGGCTGAACGCGATGGCGACGGCTGGCATGAGCACCTGTGACAGCCTCGTAACGAACGGCACCGAGGGATGTCGCATCGTGGCGACGGGAAAGCCGGCATCGGCGCTCGCCGGGCAGTCGTACCCATCAAATTGTTTCTATAGACCCTGGAAAACGGCACTAACCCATCAAATTTGATGGGTAGTACTCGGTGGGTCGAAGTGAAGCGGCTCGGCTGTGACCGCTGTGCGGCTCAAGGCCGGGTCGTGATGCGGCGAGCAACCCAGGCAAACACGAGCAAACCGAGCAAGTCTGCCAGCAGATCCATGGGGTCT
>JAESSZ010000480.1 GCA_016763875.1 Nannocystaceae bacterium | reverse complement strand
GCGGCGGGGCGGTCTGGGGGACTCGCGTCTTCACCGGTGAAGTAGGTGCGGCGTGTGCGCGAAGACCGTTGAGGGTCGCTCTTCGCGCTGCCTGGTTGGCCGGCAGTACTACAATGTACGTTCCAGGCGCACGCTCGCGTGTTTCCTACAATAACAACGACTTACGGGTGTGTGTTGTGCAACATGCCAACCAAGTGGCTACTGGATCAGCCACCTTGGTGGCAACTGGTGTAGGTTTTTTCTGTAGATCCGCCCGCTTGTATAACCGTGTGCGTGATCGGCGCCGTCAGCCTGAAAAACTGATTCGCCAACCGCGAAGCGGGGAATTGCTCGGCCGGGCTGACAAATCACCCCGTACCCTTGGCGGACGATGGACCTCCCCAATCCATACGACGCCCCCAAAGCAACAGACATCAGCGCCCCCTCCACGGAGCCGTACAAATCGGCAAACGGACTCGCCGGGCTCCTCAAGGCCTTGTTGTGGGCGTCGCTCGCCTCAACTGCGTTGATGCTGTTCACCGAGATCAACCAGCTCGAATTACTGGGCCGCATCGCGACCGGCGACTTCACCCAAGAAGAAGCCGATCTCAACGATTCGTCGGTCACGACGGTGGCGCTCGTTTTCCTCGTAGTGTTGAGCACGACAGGTGTCTGCTTCTGTGCGTGGTTTGCCCGATGCAATAGAAACGCCCGTGCTCTCGGCGCCGAGGCGATGCAGTTCGGACCCCGCGCCTGGGGATGGTTCTTCTGCCCGATCCTCAACCTTTGGAAGCCTTATCAGGCCGTCACAGAGTTGTTCGTTTCGAGCCAAGATGTTCGCCGCGCCATCATGCCGACCGCAGTATTCACCGCGTGGTGGGCGGCATGGATAACCTCGGGGATCAGCGGGCGTGTATCGACGAAAATGATGGAGTCCGATGCGATAGGGACCGTGACGGCCGGTGCCTGGCTCGGTGCTCTCTCATCCGTCGCCATCCTCGCGGCGGGCTTCTTTTGCATTCATGTGGTCAGCAGCATCCAGAACGAGCAGAACCTCCGCATTGAGCCGTAGGCACCAGCTGGGGCGTTAGCGCCTGAATCCCGGCAAAGAAATCCGAAGAAAAACTGGGACGCACGGGCCCGCTCGCGCAACTGGTGGCTGTGAACCATGGTCAGGGAACCGACGCCGCTCTGGCGATGTGGGTAGGTGTCGGGTCGCGTCGCAGGGGAGGCTCAGCACCCCTCAGGTGGCTGCCTTTGTGCTTGGCCTTGGGTTTCGCAAACGGTTGTTATGAGGGCGCCTCGACCGTCGGAGCTGGCGCCGACGATTCTGGCAGTGGCGAGGAGAGTGGGGCACCGAGCGGAAGCGATGGCGATGGTGACGGTGAGCCCACAGCGCCCGATGAGGCGCAGGACTTGCCGCCGACGACTGCGATCCCCCGACTCTCGCGTCGCGAGATCGAGCAAACGATCGTTGCGGTGTTCGGTATTGCGGGCGCCGCTGAGCAATACCTGCCCGAGGACCCGCGCACGCTTGTCAATCCGCAAACAGGCGCGGAGGAGGAGGCGTTCGACACCCACGCGGCATCCAAGAACCCAAGCGCCGTGTTCGTTGAAGGGCTCGAGAGCATGGCGCTTGAGGTCGCGCTGGAGTTCAGTGCTGACCACGAGCGTGTCAACGCTATCGCCGGGTGCATCCCCTCCGGCGCGTGGGATCCGGCTTGCCTCCGCACGTTGATCGAAACCCTCGGGCTTCGGTTGTGGCGCCGCCCGCTGACCTCCGACGAAACGGACGCCCTGCTCGCTGCAGCGACGGAGTTTGGAGAGGAGGCAGGGCACGATCTCGCGGTGCGCATGGTCGCGCAGAGTCTGCTGCAGAGCCCACAGTTCGCGTATCAAAGCGAGGTTGGTGTGGACACTGGTGAAGGGCTGCGCCGACTCGACAACTATGAACTCGTGACCCGCGTTTCGTTTTTGTTGTGGGGCAGCGCGCCAAGCCCGGAACTTCTCGAGGCCGCATCGGGCAGCGA
Source organism: Nannocystaceae bacterium (assembly GCA_016763875.1). Taxonomy (GTDB): domain Bacteria; phylum Myxococcota_A; class Polyangia; order Nannocystales; family Nannocystaceae; genus JAESSZ01. The sequence goes on along the minus strand of JAESSZ010000480.1, from coordinate 3,124 downwards.
ACTCACAGACGATGCGCTGCGCACACTTGCCCAAGCGGCGGCAGACGACCCGCGGACCGACGCCCAGATGCGCGCGTTCCATCGCTTGTGGCTGCGTTACGACGAGGCCCTCGTCACCGACCCCGAATTGGCGGCGGACATGCAGGCCGAAAGCGACGCGCTGCTCGACCGAGTGCTGTTCGAGGACGCGGGGTGGTCGACACTACTCACTGCGCAGGAGACCTTCGTGACGCCTGCCTTGGCCGAGCACTATGGCCTGGACCCGGTGCCAAACCAGCCGGACTGGGTCAGCTATGGCGACGATGGGCGCGCGGGGCTGCTTTCTCATGGCAGTTTCCTGTCGCTGAGCGCCACGGGCGGAACGGGGACGCTGCCGAGCCGCCGCGGCGCGATGCTGGCTCAGCGGATCCTCTGCCAAACGATTCTCCCGCCGCCTCCAGATGTCGATGCCGATGCTGGCGTTGAGGTCGAGGAGAGCGAGTGCAAAGCGGAGGCCTACGCCGTGCACCGCTCCAACGGAAGCTGCGCGTCATGCCACGACATCATCGATCCGCTCGGGATGGGCTTTGAGCGCTACGACGGCCTGGGCCGATATCGCGAACTTGAGCCGGGCAAACCGGAGTGTTCGATCGCGGGCGAGGGCATGGTGGCTGGTGCCGACTTCTCCGGCCCACGAGAGTTTGCCGCGGTACTCGACGACACCGGCCTGGCCGCGCGGTGCGGCGTGCACCAACTCAGTCGATTTGCATTGCGAGGGGTGACCGAACGCCACCTCATCGAACGACTCAACGAGGCTTTCGATGACTCTGGCCAGGACTTCCGAGAACTCATGGTGGCGATGGTGATGGATCCAACGTTTCGATACCGCAAGGAGGAAGCACAATGAGCGTACGAGGACCGGGTCGCAGAGCATTTCTTCGCGGGGCGGCGGGCACGGTGATCGGTCTTCCGCTGCTCGACTCCATGCTTGATGTGAATGGGGTTGCCCACGCGGATGGCACCGAGTTGCCTTGCCGCTACTTCATGATGCAGTGCCCGACCTCGCTCGTGCCGAGTGGCTCGATCGAGGACGGACTCACCCCGACACAAACGGGCTTCGACTACGCGATCACACCCGTGCTCCAGCCACTGGTCGACCATGGCGTGAAGTCGGACGTGAGCGTGATCTCCGGGCTGTTTGTGGCGCCGCTCGACGTCCCTGGTGGCTACGACGTCGACTACCACGGGCAAGCGATGTTCGCGATCATCACCGGCCAGCGGTCGGGCTTCACCGGGGTCAACTGGCGACCGCAAGGCCTATCGGCCGATCAGATCATCGCCAACGCGGTCGGGGCCGAGACACTGTTTCCCTACCTCTACTATCAACTCGACCCGCAGCCAGAGGGGCCGGCTATCTGCTACGAGCAGACGACCGGGTTCCAGGGCGAGCCGCGAGTCGTGTTCTCGAAGATCCCGCCGCAAGTCTCGCCGTCGCTGGCGTATCGCGGACTGTTCATGGACTTCATGCCGTCCGATGACGACGGCCCAGATCCGCAGGCCGAGCTTGAGCGACGCCTTCGGGTCAGCAGCCTGTCGTACGCAGGCGAGCAGATCTCGTCCTTGCAGAGCCAACTGGGTGCGGTGGACCGGCAGCGACTTGACGAACATCTGACCCGCATCCGCGATCTAGAGATGCGCCTGCTCGCGACGACGACACCGACGGGAGCGGGTTGCGCCGACCCCATGTTGGCAGATGAAGATCCAGTGGATCTCGGTCCGGATCTGCCGGATCAGAATGCGCGCGCCGATCTCTTCATCGATCTCATCCAGATGGCGTTCGCCTGTGACATGACCCGGGTGCTTTCGTTGGGCGGCGCCTCTGCCATGACCGGCGCGGGGATGCGGCACGAGCTTTGGAACTCGGTCGGCGGGCTGCACGGCGAGGTCCAGCATGGTTCCTCGCAGGCAGAGCTGGACGCCGCAAACCGGTGGTTCATCGATGTCTATGCGCGCGTCATTGCGAGCTTCGCTGCTGTGCCCGAAGGCGCGGGCTCGATGCTCGACAACGTTGCCGCGGTGTACGCGATGGAGGGCGGGAAAGGCCTGACTTCGGATCCGCAGCGCTCTGGTGATGGGGGCGGCGATTCCAACCACTCGGTGGACAACTACGTGATGCTGCTCGGAGGACGGTCGGGCGGCCTGGTCCCTGGCCAACACATCGACCGTACGGGTGAAGATTTACATCCCGCCATGGTGACGAACACCGCAATGCGTGCCGTTGGTGTCAGCGAGACGCTCGGCGAGATCACGGGCACCCTCGACGCACTGTTCGAAGGGGCCTGAGTCGGGCCTGAGTCGGGCTTGACGCGAGTCGTCGCTCCCTCGCGGGTACCTAGTCCTGGGGCCAGGGCTCGGGAGGGTTTTGGTTCGGCGGTGGTTCGGTGGCGCCGCGCGCTCGCAGGTTGTCGATGAACAACTCAACGTAGCGGAGGTCATCCTCGATGTCGAAGTCGTCGTGACTCGCGAGCCACCCGTCGACGGCGCCATGCAGTGCCTGAAGTGTCGCGAGCGCGGTGATGTCGTCACCCACGGTGGCTCGCTCGGAGGCGATCCTGAAGCCCACATACAGGTTCAGCATCACGAACGACTTCTCTGCGCCCTCGGTCTCGAAGTACTCCTGCGACGATGCATCGGGCGATGCGATGTCCACGCGCTGGGTCACCGTGTCTTCGGTCCCGGGCACGACGTACGCCAACTCGATGGTACCGACTGCGTTGCCGTCTGGCGCCGGCGTCCCTGGTTTGCGCATGACTTCGGCAAGGATCACACCACCGCCGCCTCGGCGCCCGTGCTCGACATCGTCCACCGTCTCGCGGTGCGCGATGTGGAGGCTCGGGATCTCGATCCGTGCGCCAGCGCTGCTGACGTCCGCGAGCTTCGTGCCGTACAACGCCCGAACTTCCCAGCCGGGTAGCACGTCAAGCGCGATCTCGACGTGCGTCGCTAGTGGCATGAGCAACGCAGTGACTTCCTCCTCGAAGACCTCCTCGACCGCTGCGGGATCTTCCAAGAAATAGAACGTCCCGCCGCCGACCTCTGACAGTCGTCGCATGAGCTTCGGGTCGAAGCTGTCGCCAAGTCCGAT
>JAESSZ010000479.1 GCA_016763875.1 Nannocystaceae bacterium | reverse complement strand
TGCGCTTCGTCAAGAAGTAGCGCGCCTGCGAGGATCCCGAGGGCAACCTGAGCCGCAGGTTGCCCGCGGAAGTGCAACGGGCGATATCGCTCTCGGTCCGGCCATGGGTGGTGTGTTTGTTTTGAATATTAGTTTTGATATTTTTAGAAATAACTGTTATCAAAACTAACATGACGTTGTCGCCTCGCTTGTTCGCCGCAGTCTCGGTTACCGCGGTTGCTGCGCTGGCGTGGACGACCCCTCAGACCGCAGAGGCGTGTGGTGGCACGTTTTGCGACAACCTCCCGCAACCCATGCCCATCGATCAGACGGGGGAGAACATCCTCTTTATCGTCGACGGGCCAGCGGTCGAGGTGCACATCCAGATCAACATCGACTCCAATACCGATGCTGAGAAGTTCGCTTGGGTCATCCCAGTCGCAACGATGCCGGAGTTTCAGATCGGCTCCGACCCGCTGTTCAACTCGTTGCTCGCGGCGTCCGTGCCGCAATACTTCGTGCAGAACGACTGCGGGGGCTTTGGCGACGACAGTGGGGTCGCATTTATTAGTAGCCCCGATGGTGGCGGAGCCCCGCTTGACGAAGTCTACAACGAGGTCGTCGGTGCGTTCGACGTCACGGTGCTGGCCGACGACTCCGCGGCCGATATCGCAGCGTGGCTCGTCGCGAACGACTTTGCCGAGGACGAGACGGCAATGCCGATCCTTGAGGAGTACGTCGCTCAGGGGTGGATGTTCGTCGCGGTGCGGCTTGCAAACAACGTTGGTGTCGACCAGGTCCATCCGTTGGTCATGACGTACGACAACGGCGAGCCGTGTGTCCCGCTCAGGCTCACGCGGATCGCTGCATCCGAAGACATGGAGGTCAGGACCTTCTTTCTGGGCGAGTCGCGGGTGGCCCCGTCGAACTACAAGCACGTGCTGGTGAACCCGCTGAAGATCGACTGGCTCGAAAGCGGCGCCAACTACAAAGAGGTCGTGACGATGGCCGTCGACCAGGACGGCGCCGGTGGCAAAGCGTTCGTGACGGAGTTTGCGGGCAGCAGTGACGTCGTGGCTCGTAACGGGCTGTGGTCTGAGAATTGGAATCCCGACCCATTCGTAGCGATCGCACCCGAGGATGCCCTCGGTCTGTTGTCCGATCAGGGGCTGGTGTCTTGTTTTGTGGATGCCTGTCAGTTCAACCACCCACTGATCTTGGGGCTGTTGCGGCAGTACCTGCCCGCGCCCGACGACACGCTGGAGTCCGAGTTTTGGACCGACATGCCCGACCACGCTGAGCTCATCGATCTGGGCGCGTGGGACGGCGCGGCGTTTGCTGCGGACCTGGGTGAGCGCATCGTCGACCCTGGGTTTCACGCCGTGGAGTTGCTCGACACGTGGAGCTACGTGACGCGGCTGTACACGACGATCTCGCCCGCGGAGATGACCGTCGATCCTATCTTTCACCCGCATCCAGAGTTGCCCGACGTCGCAGCGCTTCGCCTCGCGAGCGTTACCTCCGATTGTGACGGCGGCGCGTCGGTGGTCACGCTTCCCGATGGGCGAGAGGTCTTCATTCCCGAGGGCGGGCAGTGGCCGACGTTCACCGATGAGATGCCGTGGGAAGAAGACATCGAGGAGATCATGGAAGGGGCCGGGGCGCCGTTTCCCGTGGTCGATAACACCGAGCTCATCGACGCACTTCTGGCGGACTACAACGCCGATGCCACCCCGCCCGCGGGAGGCACCGGTGGCACGGGTCCCACGGGCAGCGGAGACACGACTGGCGGCACCGGTGGCGGCGCTGCATTCCCAGGCGACTCTGGCGACACAGATCCTGGTGGCGATGCGGTCGATGGCACGTCCTCGGGCTGTGCGTGTCAGACCGGCCGAGGTACGGGGGGCACGATTGGGTTCGGGCTCGGGCTGCTCTTGGCGGGCATGGTCACGCGACGCCGTCGGCCGAAGAAGGTGGCGCGATGAGCTTGCGAGTCCTGCCGACGACGCTCGTGGCGTTGACGATGATCATGGCGCTGCCCGCGTGCCAGACGGCGAGCCGCGGGGGCAGGGGCCTTGGGCTCACGGTGCCCTCTGGCGGCGGTCACGGGCATCCTCGGGGTGAAGGTCGTGATGGTGTCGCCAGCTTTCGTGCGCTTGAGTCGAAGCTCGCGGTGTACCGTGAGGAGCGAGCGGTGCTGGCGGCAGCGGCGACGGCCCGCCTCGATGTCGGGCAGTGCGAGGAGATGTACGCGCTGATGCACAGCATTTGCGAGGTCAAAGAGAGACTGTGCGGCTTGGCGAACAAACACGCGCGCACGCCTTCGTACCAGTCGCTGTGCGAGGAAGCGCGTGTGGAGTGTGTCGCGGCGCAGTCTTCGTGCGAGGCATGCTCGCAACCCGAGCCGTGAGCGCCGTGAACGGGCTAGATTGGCAGGCGCGCCGTGGATGATTCACGTGCTGTGAGCGGAGGCTTGGTGTGCGCGTCGGTGAACTCGGCTCGGCACATCGTATGCGGCGATGTGGGACCGTCGATGGTGAGGTGGGTACCGACCAGTTTGGTTGCTGCGCTGCTCGTCGCCTGTGGCCCGACCGTTGCCACGTCCGCTACGAACGGGGGCAGCAGTTCCGGGGCCGAGGAGTCCTCCGCCTCCGCTGGCTCCGCCTCCACCGAAGTGACAGGCGAGAGCACCGCGACCTCGACCGGCGCCGAGACCCCCATGCCGCTCGGATGCGACCCCCGCTTCGACAGCGGACGGCCGGCAGGGGAAGTGCACGTCTCGTGTCGTGAGACGGTCACGGGCGTTTCGGAACTTCGGAACTTCGGAACTTCCGAACGAACGTGCCTATGACGTATGGCTACGGGCAGACCGGTGCTGCTTCGATCCGCATCGTGGGTGATTCGTCGGAGGCGCACGCCGGCACGACTTCGTACAGACTGTCGCCGTTGGCGATCCCGTTGCTGATGCACGTGTAGTGATCGGGCTGGAACAGGCCCGGCGGATCGAAGGTGTAAAACGGAAACCAGCTGCCGTTGATCTTGGTCTGAACCTGGACGTAGGTGACCGGCGTGGTGCAGGCACCGGGCCCGGGCTCGCTGGACCAAATCACCGCGGGGACGTCGCGCGACATCGACCACGGATACAGCAGCACCGATCCGCCGCTGTAGTCCAGCATGACGCCGGTCGAGCCGGAGGGCGTATTGGCCCCCGGCCAGCTCGAGAACGGCCCGTCGGGGTTGGGGGACGCAAACAGGCGAACGGTCTGGTCGGCCTGCAGCGTGTATCCGGACAGCGCCAAAGAATCGGTCACCAACTCAACGGAGTCACCGTTGAGCGGGGACATCACGCATCCGGCGAGGGCGAGTAGGACGAGCGTGAGTGGCGGTCGCGAGGTCAGCATGTGCGCGGCTCGCTAGAGTCGGCCCGGTCAGGATGTGACGCGCCGCTGAACGGGTTAGCTCGAGGCGCTGGATGCCTTCGGGCGTATTGTGACCCAGAGGCCGCTTTTTCCGGGCGTCCGGCCGCTTGTCCGCCGACCGTCACTTGACCTCGACCTGGATCTGGCCGATGAGGTCGTCCACGCTGACGCGCATGAGGCCGACGCCGTCGACTGTCATGTTCGCGGGAGATAGCGCTGTTGTTCAACGGCGTATGCGGGCCACCCAAGCCGAGCCTTGCCGGCCAGCTCAGCTTCTCAACTTCGACGGGTAGTCGCCCGCGCTCCGCCCCGGGTCCGAGGCGAAATTGCCCATTCGGATCGCCTTATCTGCCGGCGTCCCGCGAGTTCGACTCGGCCAAGGCAATGCGCTCGGCTCCTTCTGTTACGATGCCGTCATGAGGGGCTTACCAATCGCTGCGTTCTTCGCCCTTGCCTCTTGCGGCAAGCCTTCACCGCCAGAGTGCATTCAGGC
>JAESSZ010000478.1 GCA_016763875.1 Nannocystaceae bacterium | reverse complement strand
GTATCGTCCATCGCGTCCCCGCCGGTCGGCCCTCCGGTGTCGGTCTCGGCGTTCGACGGACCGCCGGTGGTGCCATCGCCGACATCTGCGTTGTTGTCGGCATCTGCGCCACCGGTCATTACGTCGCTGGACCCGCTGGATCCGGACTCCGCGCCGTCGTCGGCGGGGGCGTCACGAGGCGTGGGACATCCGCTCAGTGGGACCAGGAACAGCGCTAGAGCCAGCGAACGGACGGGAAACGTAGGAGTGGGGGGCTCTTGGATGAGCATGCATGGCCCCCCTCGGCCAAGCCGGGCTGGTGTTGCAGGTCTTTGCGCGTTGCCTGCCATTGTTTCGCAAACTGGCCTGAGCCTGGCTATGATGAACGGCCCTTCGACATGGCGCGCATCGAGATTTCAATTTTACCTGTGGCTTTGACCTGGGTGCTCGGATTCGCAGGTTCCGTCGTCGTGACAACGAGCTGCGTGGTCCAGGACGGCGAGCATTGCAGGCACCGAAACGGGGACGAGGCGTGCAGCGGTTCGACGCCCTACTGCAACGAGTGCCTCGCCTCCAACCAGAACGCAGGTTGCGTGGCGCAGGAGCCCGACGCTGGCTGCTACTTTGGCGGTGACTCCCCGTTTGCCGCCGGAACGGCGACGGACGCAGATACGCAGCCCGAGACGTCCACGACCCAGGCAGCCTCTGACGGCAGTAGTGGCGCTCCGGCGGAGTGCACGGCCGAAGGGCTGCGCGACGGTGCGTGCCCCGCCACTGCACCATTGTGCAGCGGAGGTGCGTGTGTCGACTGCGAGACCGCGGGCGACGCGTTTTGCAGTGCGCTCGATACGGGCACACCAGTCTGCGGCGAGTCCGGCGGCTGCGTGCAGTGCACGGCCGACGACACAACCGTGTGTATGGGCGCCGACGTCAACTTTTTCTGCGGCCCAGACGGTGCCTGCAGCGGCTGCTTTGAACACGCGCAGTGCGGGGGCTCTGGTTGCGATCTCTACACGGGAGAGTGCCTCGACGCCTCCGTGTTTTGGGTCGAGGGGCCACCGTGCGCCGAGGGAGCCGATACCGGCGACGGCACCGTCGAGGACCCATTCTGCAGTTTAGCCAAACTGCGCGACGCCCTGGGTGACCGGTCGACGGTCCACATCATGGGGTCGGGAAACTTCGACGATTCAGCCCTCGTTGCCGCCAGCGACGGCGATGTTCTTGTGTTGCTTGGCGAGGGCGGAAAACCCACACTCACGGTGGTGCAGTCCGCAGGTGGAGGGCGCATGTACACCCAGAACCTCCGTCTCGAAGCAGACGGCGCGAGCATCGTCGGCTGCAATACGGGCGGCAAGTTGTGGCTGCGCGACACGGATCTCATCGGCAATAACAGCGGATTTGGGATGGTCGCGACGAGCAACTGCGAGGTGACCATCGAGCGCGGCATCGTGGCGCGGAACGATGGGGGCGGGATCCGAACCCTCGGCGCGACCCTGACGCTCAAGAGCATGGCGGTGATGGCCAACGGCGAGGAAATGATGCAGACGAGTGGCCTGCAGCTCGAAAACACCGTCGCCAGGGCCTCGCATGTCACCGTGATCGCCAACGAAGGCCTCGCAAATATCAGCTGTTCGGACGAGACCGAGTTGGACGTGCGCAACTCCATCGTCATGCGCCTCGACGGCGATTCGCTAAGCAACTGCGAGCTCGCGACCTTCCACGGCGTTGCACTGGATGCCGAGGACTACGAGGACTCAGACAATCGCGTGCTGTTCGTCGACTACGCCGCGAGCTTTTTCGTCGAGCCCGACAACGAGGATCCGCGCCTCAAGGTGCACGATCCTTTTCTCGATCTTGCGCTGTGGGCCCCCGGAGATCCCAGGGTCGACATCGACGGTGAGTCGCTCGAGACCGTCGTCGGCGCGATGAACTACGCTGGCGCCGACCAGCGTCCGTAGGTTTTCGAGCGCGGGCTACAGCGCCGCGAGCAGTGCTTCAACGGTCGGACGGTCGCTGGGCGAGTCGCCGACGTAGACCAGTAGCACCCTGCCGTCCTTGGCGATGACGAAGGTGGCTGGGAGCGCGATGTCCTCCCCGACATGCTCGATGCCGTAGCCTCGAATCGCGGCGAGTTTCGGGTCCGACAGGATCGGGAACTTCACGCCGAGTTTGGTCGAGAGCGATTTGTTCTTGGCCGGTGCGTCGACGACAATCGCGACGACAGAAGCATTCTTGGCGGCAAAAGACTCCGCGTGGTCCTGCAGCTGCACGAGCTGCCTGCGACAATGAGGTCACCAACTACCGCGGTAGAACACCGCGACCACGGGACCGGAAGCGAGCGCCTCGCTCAACACGAAAGCGTCGCCGTTGCCGTCGGGGAGCCTGAAGCCCGGCGCCTGGTCCCCGATCGCCAGCGGGGACGCACGGTTGACGACGTTGGCGGTCGGCTCAGTGTTAGCGGCCGCCGAAGGGTCCGGCAGCGGCGCTGCGTCAGCCGTCGGCGGGGCGTGGCTGGCTGATCCCGCCGCCTCGCTTCCCTTGTCACATGCCACCGGTAGGGCGACGAGAAGAGCCCACAGAGGGAGCGATGTGGGGAGCGGGGCGATGCGGTGAGCCATGGCACTGAGGAGAACGCGGGGGGAGCTCTCGCGTTTCGTCCTGGCGCCGATTTCTTTTACGAACAGCAGCGTGCCGAGCGGGAGCGCAGCGTTGCGCCGCCACCTCAAGGGCCGGACCTTGCCGCGGGCACTGCGTTGGAGGCATTGTAGGGTTGGCGATGGCGCGGGTTTTTCATCTGGATTGCGGTCCCATGCGCCCCTGGCCGGCGCCATTGATCGATGGCTGCGGGCGTTGGCGTGACGCAGGCCACATGGTCTGCCATTGCCTGCTCGTTGAAGGTGCACGCGAGCTGGTGCTGATCGACGCGGGCATTGGCCTACAAGATATCGAGCACCCCGAGCGTCTTGGTCGCGGCTTCCGGCCCATGGCCCGCCCGACACTCGACCCGGCAATGACCGCGGTTGCGCAGATCAAGCGACTTGGGTTTTCTCCCTCGGATGTCGGGCATATCGTACTCACGCACCTCGATCTCGATCATGCGGGCGGCCTCGCTGACTTTCCGCGCGCCAAGGTGCACGTCTACGATCTTGAACTCGAAGCCGCCCTCAACCCGCTGACGATGGGCGAGAAAAACCGCTATCGGGCGGCGCAGTGGGAGCATGGCGTCGATTGGGTCCGCCACACGGTCCACGGGGAGCGCTGGCAGGGTTTCGACGGTGTGCGCCTCGCGATTGAGAACGAAACCGAGATTCTGCTGGTACCGCTGACGGGGCATACCCGTGGTCATGCGGGCGTTGCCGTGGATGACGGTGACCGGTGGCTGCTGCATTGCGGCGATGCGTATTTCAATCGCGCCGAGGTTGAGTTGAATGCAGGCGCGGGGCCGTTGGGGTTAGCGCTGCTTCGCAATGTCGTTGCGCACAACAACAAGGTTCGACGCAGCAACGTCTCGCGTCTCCGCGTGCTGGCGGACGGCACGCCGGACCTCACGATCTTCTCCGCGCACGATCCGGCCGAGCTGCCGGCTCCGCTGCTCGCTAGTCCCACCAGTCCAGCAACTGCTTGATCACCGCAGGATCGCTCAGCAGAGCGGCGTGCGAGGTGTGGTCAAAAACTCGAACCACCGCTTGTGCAAGCAGGCCTGGGGCGGGCGTGCCAAACCCTTTCCCACTCGCGCTCGGGGTTCGCACGGCGCCATCGCCGAGCATCTTTCCCCACGTGCTGTCCATGCTACCCAGCGACGCCGCGGCCACGTACCACTGCACGTGCGGGGCTGAGCTGGGAGCCCGTGGCGCGGCGAGACGCAGCTGGTCAGGGTCCCGACCTTGCCAGTCTTCGTCGAGCACAAATCCGTGCCGCAGGTCCTTGATCCCTGCGCTGCGTAAGTTGATGGCCTTGCCGACCAACTTCGTCCACGGGTTCCAGATCGCATCGAGCGTGAACGCGGCGATGTGAGCGAGCTGCTCCAGCGGGGCTCCGTGCGTTGGAACGCCCAGCAAGAACACGCGCTGGAGCTTCTCTTGCCACGTGTGACCCTGAGTCACTGCGTAGTGACACGCACTCCGGGTCACCAATCCGCCCATGCTGTGGGCGACAATCGTGATCTCCCGGAGTTGCGGTGATTGCTCGACGAGCGCCTCAAGCCTGGCCGACAGGGCGCGCCCGTTGGTCGAAATGTGGAGGCCGCTGTTGTAGCGAGCAAACACCGGGAGCACGTCCCGTTGTTTTGTCAGCGTCTCGGCGTAGTCGAGCTTGTCCTCGTTGCCCTTGGACCAGAAGGTCCAGTCGTGTTCACACCCCATCAGCCCGTGGACAAACACACAGATACGAGTCGGGTCTTGAGACGGCTCAAGGGCCTCCAAGGTTTCGGCCTTGTCCAACCCGAACAGCAGGCGAGGCTGGGTTGCCAGCGGCGAGCCGGCCTCGTGCAGTCGATCACCGATCGCACCGTTGAGGACAGCTCGGGCAATCTCTCGGTGTTCTGGATGCCGAGCGATGAAGCTCTGGGCGAGCGCGGTGATGTCAGGGATGCCGATGACGCCCAGTATACCCCGCGCACACGGGAGTTGTACCGTGTCCTCGCTCATGTCGTACGGCACCCCCAGCGCAAGTTGTAACACTCGCAATCGTACGACCGTGGACTCCCGCATGACACAACAAGACAAGGCGCAACACTTCGCCGCGATGCACGAGCGCGATGGCTGCACTCTTATGCCGAATGCTTGGGATGCAGGTAGTGCTCGCATGCTGGAAGCCGCTGGGTTTGAGGCAATCCTGACGACGAGCGCAGGGATTGCCTTCTCCCTCGGGTTGCCGGACTACGGCGTGGCGAGTGACGCCCCGCGAATGACCCGCGAGGCCATGCTGGCGCGTGTCACAGAGATCGCGTCCGCCGTGGCTGTGCCGGTCAGTGCCGACCTTGAAGAAGGGTACGGTGCGACCCCGGCCGATGTCGCACAGACGATCTCCTTGGCGATCGATGCTGGCGTAGTCGGCGCGAATCTGGAGGATGTGGGCGGCGACTTGTCGGCGCTGTTCTCGGTCGAATGCGCGGTTGATCGCATCTGCGCGGCGCGCCAAGCCGCGGTTGCGCGGGGCATCCCGTTTGTGATCAATGCGCGGACCGACGCCTTTCTGATCGGCCGGCCCGATGCGCTCAAGGTCAGCATCGCCCGTTGCAATCAGTACCGCGCGGCGGGGGCCGATTGTGTGTTCGTTCCCGGGGTCACCGATGCTCAGACCCTTGCTGTCTTGGTGCGTGAGATCGACGCGCCTTTGTCTGTCGTGATGGGCCTACTGCCGGACTCGTTGAGCGTGCCGCGACTTGGGGAACTCGGGGTACGCCGGGTGAGCACGGGCGGAAGCCTTGCCCGGAAAGCTCTGGCCGGTCTCGCCAGTGCCGCCCAAGAACTGAAGACAAGCGGGACGTTCACGTACGCTGAAGGCCAGCTGTCGACCACGCACCTCAATGGTATCTTTGCTGGCGCACCAGGTGACCCGCAGGCGTAGCGCGACGATGTGCGATTAACTGTCAACGGAATGAGGCGATCGGTACCGCCGCGGTTCCAAACACGGGTGTCACCTTTTTCCGGCCGGGTCCGTAGGGGAGGCCATGATGCGTTCCATCTCTGTTCTCGCCGCTCTCGTCGTACTGGCTGGTTGTCATCCAGGCGCCGATGACGTCGCCCCGACTGCGGACCATGCGGTGACCGCCGAGCAAGCACCCATGCAGGCCAAGCGCATCACGATTGACGCAGACGGACTGGACCAGGAGACCATACGCGAGATCGCGGAGCATATCGAAGGCATCGGCGAGATCGCCTCGGTGCAGGTCCGGGTGCACAAAGACGACACCGGTCACACGGCAATCGCGGTCGAGGTGGCGGGGCGAGACCTACCCACGGACGCGTATCTCCTTGAGGAGATCTGGAGTTTCGCAGGGATAGAGAACGCGACGGTTGTCGTCGACGCAGTCCACGCGGATGACGTTGCGCCTGACCCCATGTACGCCGACAAGGACAAGACGCCCGAGCAGATCAAAGCGGAGGTCACCGAGCGTCTGCGCCAGCAAGGTATTGAGGGCAAGGTCTACGTCGATGTGCACGATGAGGACGGTGAACGCCGAGTTGAAGTCCGCGTTGAAGCGAACGAGGATGGTCGGCCGCCGACCGACCCGACTTCCGATCTCGCCCCCACCCTGGCAAACTAGGAGCAGATTCCTTGATTGGTGCGCACGGCCGTCTTTCCGCATTTCGTCTCGCTGGAGTTGCCCTCCGTGCTGCGGCGGGGGACGGTCGT
>JAESSZ010000477.1 GCA_016763875.1 Nannocystaceae bacterium | reverse complement strand
TGGCGCGGCGCGGGCGGTGAGATCGATTCGCGGACCTATACCTTCCCGATCCGTCTCTGCTTCGACTGCCTTCTCACTTGCTCAACGTGCAACGATGGTCAGTGTCCGACGGAGAGTCGGGGTTTTGTGGGAGGGGTGTGCGGCAACGCGCAGGACGCTCTCATCGCCCCGGGCGGCTGCCCCAACCCCAACGTTCAGTAGCTGACCCAGCAAGTCCACGCCTCGTCGCCATTTAGCGCGACGATTTGACCGTGGCCGCCGCAATTGCGACTCTCACGCGAGACCCCATGCTCGCAGAAACGCTCAAGAAGATCGTCGACGAGACTCCGGGCGCGCTGGGCGTCATCATGATGGGCTTTGACGGCATCGCCGTCATGCAGCATCTGTCAGACAGCGCGGAGATGGAGGACATCGAGTCCACCGCGATGGAGTTCTCGTTCAGGTTCATCGAACTCCGAAAAGCCGCGGAGTCGCTGGAGATGGGCAGTATCAGCGACATTACGATTCGGGCCGAGCAGCGCACGCTGCTGTGTCGCGTGCTGACCGACGAATACTTCGTCGCGCTGCTGCTCGCGGACGCCGGCCACTTCGGCAAGGGTCGATGGATGCTGCGTACAGCCGTTCCGGCCCTGACCGCCGAGTTGTAGGCCCGACTGCCCCGCCGTTGCCTTTCGTTGGGGGGTAAAGGGGTCCATCGCCGCCCCTGGCAGTGATTGCACCTGCCCCCTAGCGCGAAGCGGGCCGGCTCGCCACAATACCGGCGCCATGAGAACCGCGTCGCGAGCAAGCCAGGATGTCGCGCCGGGCAAGAAAGCCACGGCCGGTGGGCTGCGCGTGCGCATCATCCACGGTCCCAACCTCAATCTTCTCGGGACTCGCGAGCCTGCGGTTTACGGCCACGCGAGTTTGGCCGAACTCGACGCTGAACTCGACGCACTCGGTCGAGGCCTGCAGTTGAACATCGACTGCGCCCAAGCCAACGGTGAAGGCGAACTCATCGACCTCATCCATCAGGCACGGGCTGAGCACGATGGGATCGTGATCAACCCCGGGGGCTACACCCACACCTCGATCGCGATCGCCGACGCAGTGACGGCGGTTGCCCTGCCCACGATCGAAGTCCATCTGTCCAACCTGTACGCGCGCGAGCCCATGCGGCATCTGTCGATCGTCGGAGGCGCTTGCCTCGGCGTGATCATGGGACTTGGCAAACGTTCCTACCACCTCGCCATCCAACACCTGGCGAGTGTCTTGACCACCACGACTCCGAGGGCTCCGATGGGGCCCGCGTCCCGACCGAACCACCATGTCTAAGAAGCGTGATACCGACGACGGCGCCCCCCTGACGCCCGGCGGCCTCCCCGACATTCGCTACGTCCAGGCGCTTGCCGAGGTCTTCTCCACCTACGAACTCGACGAGATCGAGATCGAAAGCGGAGAGCACCGCGTGCTGCTTCGACGCTCCGACAACGCCGCCCAGCCGGCTGTCGTTGTTGCCCCTGCCGCGGCGGCTGTCGTTGCCCCGGCCGCGGCACCTGTCGTTGAAGAGGGCGAGTTTATCGAGTCGCCGTTTGTTGGCACCTTTTTCCGAAGACCCAGTCCCGACGCCGCACCATTTGTCGAGATCGGCGCCTCGGTGGCCAACGGAAATGTGGTGTGCATCGTTGAGGCGATGAAATTGTTCAACGAGCTCGAAGTCGAGTTCGACTGCCGGATCGAGGAATGCCTGGTCGAAGACGGGCAGCCGGTCGAGTACGGCGCAAAGCTGTTTCGGGTGACGCGCCGGTGAGTCGCCCGATCCGCAAGGTACTCATTGCCAATCGCGGCGAGATCGCACTGCGGGTCATTCGTGCGTGTCGTGAGTTGGGGATCTCCTCCGTGGCCGTGTACTCCACGGTGGACAAGGATGCCTTGCACGTTCGGTTTGCTGACGAAGCCGTCTGCGTGGGGCCGGGCGAGGCGAGCAAGAGCTACCTCAACATTCCCAACCTCATTGCGGCCGCCGAGATCGCGGGCGCGGACGCGGTGCATCCGGGTTACGGCTTTCTGGCCGAGCGTGCGGACTTCGCCGAGGTCTGCGCCAAATGTGGACTGACCTTCATCGGTCCCAAGCCCGAGCACATGGCGCTCATGGGCAACAAGGTGCGCGCACGCGAGACGATGGAGGAGGCGGGGGTCCCGGTTCTGGCGGGCACGGGCGTCTTGAAGTCTCCGGACGAGGCGGTCGCTGCGGCAAAGCGCATCGGCCTGCCGGTCATCCTCAAGGCATCGGCGGGCGGCGGCGGGCGAGGGATGAAGATCGTTCGCGATCTCTCGCGTCTCCCCCAGACCGTGGAAACGGCTCAGGCCGAAGCGCAGGCTGCGTTCGGGGACGGCAGCGTCTACGTCGAGCGCTACGTCGAGAGCCCCCGGCATATCGAGGTCCAGATTGTCGCTGACTGCCATGGTGGCGTCGTGGACTTGCTCGAACGCGAATGCTCGATCCAGCGTCGTCACCAGAAGGTGATCGAAGAGGCGCCGTCGACGGGACTGTCTGACGAACTCCGGCAGGAGATCCGTGCGGCAGCCGTCCGCGCGGCCAAGGCCATCGGCTACCAGTCCGTGGGAACCGTCGAGTTCCTAGTCGATGGCGACAAGTTCTATTTCATGGAGATGAACACGCGGATCCAGGTCGAACATTGCGTGACCGAGATGATCACGGGTGTCGACTTGGTCGCTGAGCAGATCCGGCTGGCCAGTGGCGAGCCGCTCGGCCACCTCGACCGGGAACACAAGGCACGCGGCCACGCTATCGAGTGTCGAATCAACGCGGAAGACCCCGTGATGTTCTCGCCGCAGCCGGGCACGATTACAGCACTGAATTTCCCCGGAGGCTTCGGCGTGCGGGTAGACAGCCACGTGTACGGGGGGTACGAAGTCTCTCCCTGCTACGACTCGATGTTGGCCAAACTCATCGTCCACGGGGCCGACCGGGACCGCGCAATTAGGCGCATGCGACGCGCGCTCGAAGAGTTCGTTGTCGAAGGGATCAAAACCAATCTTCCCCTGCATCGCTGGATTTCCCGGCAACCGGCCTTCGTTGAAGGCGGATACGACACGCACTTCTTGGAGACTTACCTCGACGCTGACGCGGTCCGGTCTGTCCTCGAGGAGCACTCCTGACACGAGGGTCGAGTGGCATTCTCAAAGGTAAAAGCGTTCGACCGCGCGGAGCGATTTGCCGCCAAGGGCCAGCACGACAAGGCGGTCCGCGAGTATCAGGCGATCGTCGACAACGACCCCAAGGAGATTCGGGCGTGGCTGATGCTCGCCGACTGCCTAGTGCGCTGTGGCGATTCTCCCCGTGCCATTGAGCGTTACCTGCAGGTCGGTGGCTACTACATCCAGAAGAAGGACCACCAAAAGGCGCTCGCCGTCTATCGCCAGGTCCTCAACCTCGACGCCAGCCGTATCGACGTGCAGTTGCGCGTCGCGGCGCTCAATCAGGAGTTGGGTCGCGTCCAGGACGCGGTCGCGATGTACGAACGCGTCGCGGGTCTGCAACTGCAGGCGGGCAAGACTATCGATGCGCTGCAGACGTACAAGGTCGTCGCGGATGCCGACCCCGCTGCGGTTTCCCGCCGGCTGCGACTCGCAGAACTCTATTCGCGGGAAAAACAGGTCCCCGAGGCAGTGGACGCCTTTCGGGAGGCTGGCGAGCAGCTCCTGACGCAGGGTCGCAAGAGCGACTACGTGCGTGTGGCGGAGCGGCTGCTGTACCACGAGGCCGGTGACCTTCCCACGGTGCGAAAGCTTGCCGCGGTCTACCTGGAACTCGGCGACCCACGCCGTGCGTTGATGAAACTCAACGGCCTGCTGCACGCTGACGCGGGGGACCGTGAGGGTATCGAGCTACTCGCTCAGACCTTCATGTCGCTGGGCAAACCCGACAAGGCCGTCAGTGCTATCGGCGAGCTTGCGCGCAGTCTACGAGAGTCTGGGTCGCCCGAGGAACTGCTTGAGGCAGCCCGAGTGCTGCGACTCGGATTGTCATGGAGCCCCGGGCATGCCGACCTGGTCGCAAGTCTGGCGCAGGTGGAAGGTCGCGACGAGGACGACGAGCCCGCCGAAACTTCCGAGGGTTCCGATCATGTCGTGATGCCGGACGACGACGGCAGCGAGGCTATCGATCTCGACGACATGGACGTCGTGGAAATCGACGACGATGACGTGCTGCTCGAGGATGACGCGCCAGCTCCCGCGGCTGAGGCACAACCCGACCCGCAGGACTCCATCGATCCGCTGGTGTTCGAGGACGAGCCCGCGGCGGTGGCGGTCGAAACTCAGCCGCCCGCGGACAGTGGACGGCTGACGCAGACCGTACTTTCGGAGGCATCCGCCCCGGCGGGGGAACCCGTTGACACCGAGTCGCTGACCGACTTCGACAAGATCCTGTTCGAGGCGCGCGTCTACATCAAGTACCGGTTGTTCGAGCACGCCCAAGACCACGTTTCGGCGGCGCTTAGACAACAACCACAACATGTTGGTGCGCTGAGTCTTCAAGCGCGAGCGCTGACGGAGCTGGGCCGCACGGTCGAAGCTGCGGACGCGCACGCCAGGGTCGCGCGCCTGGTGATTGTCAGCGATCCAAAGCTCGCTCGCGAGCACATTGGTGCCGCCTTGAACTTGGCGCCCGGACACGTCGAAGCGCTGCAGGCCGAGGAAATGCTGCAGCGAGACGACGGCCCCGCTGATGAAATCTCGATCGTCTCGTCGTTGACCTCCGAGCTGAATCCAGCGGCGGCACGGACCGAACTCCTACAGATCGATACCACCGCCGAACCGGGCGCCAACCTGCTCAATGTCCACCATGCACCCGCGGGTTCCGAGGACGAGGATTTTCCGATTGAGGTGGACCTCGCGGACGACACGTCCGAGGAGATCAGCGTGGCTGCGGTTATCGAAATCGAGGACCGGTTTGGGCTGGACCCGAGCACCGACGACAGCGTGTCCGTCGTTGCCGACGCCGAGTCGACCAGCGAGTATGAGATCCCGGCGCCGCTACTGGTGGATGAAGAGCCGTCCGGCGGATTTGAGGACGTATCGCTGGAGATCGCCGAACACGGGGAGCGTGGGGCGGTCTCGATCGACTTGCTCGAGCCCAACGTCGACACGGGCTTGCTTCAACTCAACGACCACGTCGAACCCAAAGGAACCCTCCACCCCGAATCCGACGAGACCGGGCGATCTGACGAGCCGGATCTCCTGGGTCTGGCGATCGGCAAGGACCAGGCGCGCGCGCTTGAGCCTGCGGTCGTGCTGTCCACCGACAGCAATGGACAGGCGTGGCCGGACATTTCCGACGACATCGCGGAAGTGCGCTTCTATCTCGACCAAGGCTTGGACGATGACGCCAGCGCGGCGCTCGATGACATCCGAAGCCGGCATCCCGATCATCCCGGACTCTCGGTGTTCGATGCCCCCGCGGAGGTCGAGCCGGTCGTCGTGCCTGTCGAGAGTGGTGCGTCATCGCCGTTGCTCTCCCTCGATGAGGACGACGACGATGACGCGTATCTTTCCGCGATCTTCAGCGAGCCCGCACCGGTAAAAGCAGAGGTCAGGACGGGGGGGGCGCGCGTGGCCTCCGAAGATGTCGATGCGCAGAGCGCCTTCGATCTTGGCGTGGCCTACCGCGAAATGGGGCTCGTCGACCAGGCGGTCGCGCAGTTCGAGGCGGCGACGGCTGAAGCCGAGATCAAGGTCCGTGCGCTGGTGATGCTGGGCGCGTTGCGGCTGCAGCAGGGCAATGCAGGCGCAGCGCTGGGTAGCCTGGAAGAGGCTGCGGCCCTGGCCACCCAACAGGAAATGGTCGAGGTGAACTACGAGCTCGGTGTCGCCTACGAGAAGATCGGCGACAAGAACAAGGCTATCGCGTGCCTCTCAGAGGTTGGCGCTGGCTACCGCGATCGAGACGAACGGCTGGACCAGTTGCAACGATGAGTGCTGGGCGGTTGCGAGGTTATGGTGGCTAAGGACGACGAGAGGGCCACCGCGCGGGGTCCATCGACAGCGGCGGTCCACGGCGGAGAACCCGATATCCGCGCCGATCGCAGTCTGACCACGCCGGTTGTACACGCCAGCGCCTATCCGTTTGCGGACACCGCTGAACTCATCGACTACATGGAGGGCCGAATCGAACGGCCCGAGGAGTACGGTCGTTACGGTAACCCTACGGTGCAAGCCGTCGAGGCGAAGCTTGCCGCGATCGAGGGTGGCGAGTCGGCGGTATTGATGGCCTCAGGCATGGCCGCGATCACCACGACGCTGCTCGCGATGCTTCGCCAGGGGCAGCACGTCATCTTTACGAGCGACGTCTATCGCAAGACTCGCCAGTTCGCGAGTCAGGTGCTCCATCGGTTCGGCGTGACCTCCGATGTCGTAGCCCCCGACCTCGTGGCGATCGAGGCCGCGATGCGTGACGAGACACGGATTGTCTTTACCGAGGCGCCGACCAACCCTTACTTGCGGATGATCGACTTGGCGCCGCTCGCGGCCCTGGCCAAGGCACGGCGCGTCAAGACGATCGTCGACGCGACCTTCGCGACACCGGTGAACATGCAGCCACTGGCGCACGGGGCGGACTTGGTCATCCATTCCGCCACCAAGTACTTGGGGGGGCACAACGATCTCCTTGGCGGGGTCGTGATCGGCAAGTTGCCGATCATCACCGCGA
>JAESSZ010000476.1 GCA_016763875.1 Nannocystaceae bacterium | reverse complement strand
GAGCCGGTGTTCGCACGCAGCCAAGATGACGGTGGATTTGTCCTGGCGTCGGTACCTGCGGGGCAGTGGACGCTTGTGGCCGAGGGGGCCGACGGCAGTCACGGCGAACTCGCTGTCTCGATCCCCGCGCAGGGATTGTCCGATATCGTCGTGGATCTGCGCCCGCGAGCCTCGGTGCGCGGCGTCGTGACCGACCAAGCTGGCGTGGCGGTCTCGAACACGACCGTCGCCCTTGTTGAGGATCGGCCCGGGGCAGACCCGCGGTCTGGGGTGACCGACGGCGAAGGCGGGTTCGAACTGCTCGGTGTGCCCGCCGGGAACTACGGGATCACGGTGACCGGCCGCGAGGGCATGACGCTCGTGGTCCGGGGGGCCGACGGTGCGGGTGGCCCGACGCTCAAAATTGGGTCCGACCCGGTTGACGATTTGCAGGTGTCGGTCCATGTCCCCGACGGTGTTGTGTCGGGGGTGGTGCTCGGCCCGCAGGGGGAACCGCGCAGCGACGCCTGGGTCGCACTGCGGCGAAGCCCAGGCGAGTCTGGACCCGGGCGGCCACTGCTACTCACCGGCCCCGACGGCGTGTTCTCCTTTGAGCACGTCGGGGCCGGCGATCACATCCTGTACGTCTGGAGCGCGGATGGGGACGCGGGCGCGCAGCGCGAGGCGGTTGTCGCAGGTGCTCAAGTCGAGCTCGAGCTACGGCAGCGGGGAGGGGTGCGCGGTCACATCACGGCGAACGGAACGGCTGTCACGACCTTCCACATCGCGAGCGCTCGGCTGTTCGACCGTACGTTCATCTCCGAAGACGGATCGTTCGAACTCGATCGCCTTAGGACCGGCGAAAGCACACTGGAGATCACGGCGCCCGAGGGAAGCCTGACGACCTCGATCGACGTTGCCTCCAGCGCACCAACCGAGCTGTCGTTTGAGCTGGAGCCGTGGGCGAGGACCACCGGCCGAACCGTCTCGATCGAAGGCGAACCAGTGGCAGGTCTTTCGGTGACCGTGCAGACGTTCATGGGGAACAACTTTCTTCGACTGGGCGGGGGCGGGTTTCGTGGGACGGGCGAGGGTGTTGTGACGGACGCGGCCGGCCGCTTCAGCGTCGGCCGGATCCCGGTCGGGGAGGTGACGTTGGCGTTCCACCGTGGCGCGACGCCGTCGACTCCAGGGAGCATCGGCGTTGGCGGAGTCCACTTGGCGCTGGGCTCTGGAATCACGCACGACCTGGGCGACATCGTGGTGCTGACTTCCCCGGCCGTCGCCGACGACAGCCAGGGTACGCTAGGCCTCCGCGCTGTGCCGTCGTTCGGTCCTCCCGGCGAAGCGCGGCCGCCCACTGGGTCGCACACCGCGGCCGGGCTGTGGGTCGCTCGCGTGGAGCCCGACGGACCCGCAGCGGTTGCGGGCGTGTTGGCGGGCGACCGAATCGTGGCGATCGACGGCCGCAGCGTCGCAGAACTCGGCGCCCAGACTGCGGCTGCGCTGCTCGGGCGCCAACGTGTGGAGCGGGAGCGGCCGTACGAGGTCACGGTCTCCGACGGTGAGGGCGAACGGGCGATCGAGATCATCGCGGGGGACCGACAGTAGGCTGTCTCCGCGGCAGCCACGGATGCGCGTTCAGCCACGCCTTGTCGCATGGTGGCAAGGCCAGGTTGCCGCGGCACGTTGCGACCCACGTGCAAGCGGTGCAACTCAGCAGAGTGACCGCGGTGTCGTTATTGCACGATGAATGGCCGCCGCTCGATAACAATGCTCTTTGTCGCCGCCACGGCGCACGCATCCTCGGCGACAGCGTCATGCGAAATGAACGCGACCAACTCCCAGCGTCCCGCAGCAAGGTCACTCGGTATGGCGACGGTGGCCTCGACGACCTGGCCATGTCGTTCCTGCTGCACCACCTCCACGGGTCGCAGAGTCCCTTCCTGCGCGATGCAGGCCCACACGTGAGGGGGGGCCTTGTACGCGGACTCCGGACGCAGGAAGAATACGAGCGCTTGGCCAGCGAAGGCACGAGGTGGAGAGTCGGTCGCGTGACTCCGAACCTGGGCTGTGCCTTCGATCCACATCTCGTGCGCGGGGACGCTGGCGATAAGCTCGGGTCCGGAGTGGCCACGATCGGGGCCCCCGCTGGGTCGGTAGAACCATAGGATCGCGGCGGCAGCGACTGCGATCACGGCAGCCAATCGTGGCCCCGTGAACCAGGCGGTGCGGGTCACCACGGGTGCGTTTTGCTTCGAGGCCCCAACTAGCCGCTCTGTCAGTCCGCGTTCGAATTCATCCGACAGCGGCGTGAACAGGGCGCTGGCCAGCTCAAGATCAGCTTCGGATGCTCCGCCTTCCCGTGCCTGTGCAGCCGCGTCCTGGACCGAGCGGGTTCCAGCGGTCACATCGGTCCAACCTCCAGCACGATCGTCGGCGCGATCGTCGGCGCGATCTTGCGCCTGCTCGCGCTCAAGCTCGATCAGCCGTTGCAGCGGTTTTTCGAGGTCTTTCACGGTTTCACTCTCTCCTACTCGCCGCAGCCTGCGGACCTGAGATTAAATCCGCTTTGGGACTGTTCTTCTTCTTGGGGTCCACGCCCGCCCCTCCCATGAGCGCTGGCAGAATCTTACGTCGAAGGCGGCTCCCGAACTGATAGACAGCATCCGTGCTCATGCCCATAGTCGCGGCCACTTCCACCGCGGATCGCTCCTCGACGAAGAGTGCGACGAACAGGGACTGATCCCGTACCGAGAGGTGGGCGCGGAGCTTGGTCTGCAGGGCGCGAAGGTTCTCCCTCGCCGCTAGGCGGGAGGTGGCATCGCTCGACCCGGCGAGACCCTCAAGCACCGCTGGGTCCGTCGGATGGGTGTGCCACGGGCCACGACGTCGGCTACGCAGGACGTCCAGTGCCCGGGATCGGGAAACGAGTCGTACGTAGCTCTCGAGCGTTCGGCCGCGCTCGGCATCCCAACGGCGCAAGAGGTAGCCATCGCGGTCCCACAGCGACAGGAAAACATCTTGCACGAGGTCCTCGAGCTCCTGACGGGCACTTTGGCCCTTGGGAGGTACCAGACGCAAGAGCAGATGTGCCACCTCGACCTGCACGATAGGGCGCAGTCGTGAAACGAGTGCGCCTGTTGACTCCCGGTCCCCAGCAAGCGCTCGTTCGATGCTGTGCGCGTCGTCCTGCATTCGGGAGTCGGACAGCTATAGCATGGGTACCTGCTATTGACGGTGTGCTGGTATGCACGCACAGCCGTGTAGAATCGGGTCCTCGAATGAGGATTTCGATCCCTCGCCTTGTCATAGTGCTGGTGCTGGGTTGGGCTCCTGGCTGTTTTGTTGAGGCCACGGCTCCTAGCGAGGGGGCGCGCACTGTGCCGATTGGTGAGCCGGATGGTTCGGCAACGGTCGCGAGCTCGAGCCCGCGTGTCGAGTTCTCTGGATGTTTGTCTTCGACACGAGTGCCGCTGGTATGCAGTATTCGCGGGGGTGAGACTCGACTGGGTCTGTGGGTCGGGGCTGACCGAGCCCCTCAGATCTTCGTCGATGGTTCCTTGGTGGACGCGAAGATCCATCGTGCAAGCGACGGAGTCGGATGGACGGCGGGGGTTCAGATCCCCGCGGGCGCGACACGGCTGCGAATTGTGGCGGATACGGCCGTGGTGGACAGCGGGGGTTGGATCCTGACCTTGGAGGAGGCTGACGCAACGCCAACGCTGGACGCCGTCATGCGCGACCTCTCCCGGGGTGAACCTTTGGATACATTCGCTCTGAGCCGCGCGAAGGAAGCGCTGCAATCCGCGATACCGACACTCGGTGGGTTTGCGCGCGCACGCACGTACCACGCACTCGTAAAGCTACACCTTCGCATGGGTAATCCCGTCCGTGCGATTGAGACCGGCCATACCGGCCTGACGCTCGCGCTCAATGACGCCGAGATCTCAACGGCGATCGACATTGTCCACCTCCTCCAACACCTGCACGGCACCTACGCACAAGAGGCGGATGCCGTGTTCGTCGGCCGGATCGCTGAGTTGTACATGCCGAGGGTCTCGGACGCGCTGCAGACGGTGCGCTACGACCTATTTCGAGCCAGACTCGCGCTGCTGCGGCACGATCATCGCACCGCACTCGATGCGCTTGGCTTGTCCCAGCGACGCGCTGCGCGTTTGGGGATCGTGGAGGATGAACTCGGCGCACTGACCGATCGTCTGCCGTTGTTGGCCGCGCTCGGGCGTGTCGAGGACAGTCAGGCGGCTGTGACAAGGATGTTGGCACTTCTTGAGCACCGCCCTCCAGCCCGTGCGTGCGAGGACTCATCGTATCTATCCAACGCAGGATGGGGGCTGGCGGTAGCAAACCTGGTTACCGGATCTGACCTTGATGCGGGACGACTGCTCATACGTGCACTCGACTTAGTTGAGCCGGGCCATGGTTGTGACGTGGACTCCAGTGCCGTCCTTCGTGTTGCCCGCCAAGAGGCTCGTTTTAACTTTGCGTTCGAAGCGCTCGTTCGTAAAGACTACGCGGCACTCGAGACGCGACTCGCCGCGATCGATGACGGCGATCTGAGCAAAGAGCAAACACGCTACGTCGCGATGGCGCATGCGGCTCTCGCTCTCGCGCATGGGGATGCTAGGGCGGCGCAGGCGATCGTCGATGCAATGTCGGCGCCTCCTTCCGACCCGATCCTCGCTTGGTTTTTTGCTGTCCTTCGAGGGGAGATCGCCGAAGCGCGAAATCAACCAGAACGGGCTCTGCATGCGTATCTGGAAGCAGAACGAGGGGTGGACGCCGCCGTCGCCGCAGCGGGGTTCGACCACGGGCGCGAGGGGCTAGTGGCTGGATTGCGACTGAGTGCGATGCGAGCGATTGCGCTGCAACTGGCACAAGGACGTTCAGCCGAAGCCGCACAAACCGCCCGCCGCTCCAGAGCCCGAGCCTTGCGCGAGCTTCGAGGTGCCGCCATTGTGCCCGGTCTGTCTTCGCAAGCGCGCGCCCAACGGGCTGCGAGCATGCGGCAGTACCGGGAGGCATCGCAACAACTCCACAGAGAGCTAGAACAGATCTGGACGCTCTCAGGCAGCGAGCGACGTCTGCGACTTCAACGACTTGGTCCGACCAGGGCGGAGATGCGTGCTCATCTTCGCGACGCATACGCCAGTGTGGGGACCAAT
>JAESSZ010000475.1 GCA_016763875.1 Nannocystaceae bacterium | reverse complement strand
GGGGATCGGCGCCGCCTCGTCTGGCAGCGCTCCGTACTCACCCGTCCGCGGGACTCGTGGTGGTGGATACTCGCCGGTCTCCGCGGCTGACGTTCCGCGGGACGAGCCGCCCCGCACCGCGAATCTCGCTGCGCCGGTTCCGACGGAGTCCACCGAGTTGTTAATGCCGCGGGGCCCGACGCGATCGTCCAGCACTGGCGCGGTCCCCCGTGGAGCAACATCGAGTTCGGCGCGAGGGTCGCTGGAAACCCAGGCCTCGGGCATCGGTGTTTCTCGCGGTGTGGGCGTCTGGGGCTCGCTCACCGCGGCGCCGTACGCAGGGGTCGAGGGGTAATCCAGCGCCACCGAGCCACCCCGAGCCGCCCGCGGTACGGCGTGTTCCGCCTCGGCCTCGAGGTGTGCCGCAAGGAGCTCCCCCGTGGCAAAGCGACCGGTCGTGGGGCTACGGAAAATTGCCTCGTCGGACGACTCAAGCGGCAGCCGCAGGCTGTTGGACGCTTCGCCTCCGCGGGTCGAACGCGGCGCGACCGGTCGCTTGAACGCCCCAGACCCAGAGGTCACGGGCGGTGACTCGGCCACCGGGAGCATGTGCGGCCACAACGGAGCGCTGGTTGCAGGGGTCGCGGCACGCGGCGAACGGAATTCTCCGGCGTCGGGCGGAGACTCCGGAAGTTCGGGCAGCAACGCATCGTCGGACGGCAGTAGCGGCGGGAGGTCCGCGGCGATCGGGGACTGCGACCGGAGCTGCCGACCCTGGGCCGAGGGTTGAACCGAGCGCCGCCGGATTCCAGATTCCCCCGCGCGGTACGGCTGCGCGGCGGACATCGGCGGCTCGACCGGGGCGTCTGCGTTGGGACTGGCCTCGTTGGCACTTGCCTCGTTGGCACTGGCCTCGCTGGGTCCTGCCGCCTTGGGTCTTGCCTCGCTGGCACTGACCTCGCTGGCACTGACCTCGTTGGCACTGACCTCGTTGGCACTAAACTCGCCCAGACCGGCGTCCGCCGAGGGTACGATCGAGAACGGACCTGTGCGGCGCAGCGACTCTCCGGACGTCACTTTCGCCCTGCGCTCGGACCCCGTGGCCGAGTCCACGTCGGTAAACTCGTACCGCAGCAGCGAGTCCAGCACGCGCACCGTATCGCCAGACTCCAGGACGCATCGCTCAACCCGGTGGCCGTTGACGTACGTCCCGTTGTCGCTGGATAAGTCCGTCAGCACCAAACCGGTGTCATGGAGACGCAACCTGGCGTGATGTCGCGAGACGCCATGGTGCAGCAGTTGGAGGTCGCAGTCCGCCGCACGGCCCAAGGTCGCGCGCCCACTTAGGACAAGCACCTCGCCCGTAAGGGGTCCGTCGATCACTCGGAGAATGTGCTTCACGCGACACACCTCTGATAGCACGACCACCCGCACGGTCGAACCCGTCGATTTTGCGGCGGTGGCGCAAGACGCCGGGTCTGCCGGGTACTGACGCCAGACATTGTTCTCAGCCCGGCCTGCTCGGGTCCACCGCACCGCGTACTGGCGCCGCCAACTCGGGGTGCCGCGCCTCGTAGGGAAGGTTCACACGAAGCTGGCCGCTCCGTCGGTCAGCTTGCATTCCTTGCCAGAACTGGGGAGTCAGCAGATCGGCGTGTGCAGCCTCAAACGCATCGCGAACCGACGTCGGCGTCTCGGGCACCACGAACGGGCGCCACTCCTCGGGGAACACGTCATTGTCGCCCACGGGGTAATACGGCTCCGCAGCCATCTCGTCCTCCCAGCTCTTCGGGGCCGGAATAGAACGAAAGCGAAGGTCGAGCAGCGGCTGGATCTCGTCATAATCGTACAGAACCAGCTGACCAGATCGGTTGACCCCGAAATTTTTCCACAACAGGTCACCCGCAAATATGTCGTGGGCCGCCAGCTCCTTGATAGCGTCGCCGTACTCCACAATTGCCGCCTGCGCCTCGACTTCGCCCGCTTGCTGTAGATAGATGTTGAGCGGCGTCATCTTCTCTTCGATGTAGCAGTGGTCCACCACCACACGGTCGCCAACAACCCGGACCGAGTTCGGAGCCTTGTCCAGCAGCTCAGCGAGGCACTCATCGGAGAACCGCGCGCGGTCGAACGCAAGGTGCTCGAACTCCTGGGTGTCGGCCAGGCGTCCCACGCGTTGGCCACGAAAGACCGCTCGGTAGGACTCGAGCACGCGCGGACGCGTCGTGGCCGGTTTCTCGAACCGATCGCGGATCACCTTGAACACATTGCGGTACGACGGCAACGTGAACACCGTCATCACCAGACCAACGATGCCGGGCGCGACCACAAAACGATCGGTCGACTGGGCGAGATGCTGCTGCAGTTCCCGATAGATGACTGACTTGCCATGCCGATGGTGCGCAATCGACACGTAGAGTTCCGAGCGCGTCAGCTCAGGCATCAGCGACGCCAAGAAATCGACCATCGCCCTCGGTTTCACGAGGTCGACGAAAAAGTAGGACCGCGTCGATGAGAACACGGGAAGGATCGCTTCTGTCGTCGTCAGAAGCGCGTCCACAACCATGCCTCCGGGCGACGGCTGCACCGCGATAACCAGCGGGTGGTAACGCAGCCTATTGTCAGACTCCCGTACCGCGACCCGCCCGACGATGTAGCCCTCGCGGGCGCGGAAGAACAACGCCTGGCGAATCTCGACGTGGTCAAACTCGCCACTGGCTTCGGCGACCGGACCCGTGCGCGAGAACTGTTCGGCCAGCCAAGCAGCTTCCGCCGCAATGTCCAGCCACGACAGCGACAGCGCCGGATGCCGCAAGATGTCCTCGAACAGCGAGCCAAGACCTGTGTGGAGACGATGGATCTGGCTCTCAGCGGAGCCCTGGGTCCGGCCGGCCACCGGGCGGCCGAGGAACTCGTCAAGAAACTCGATGTCGGGTTGCACGCCAACCGTGTCGAAAATTTTGCGCGTGATGGCGTTGAAGAAGGTCTCGGCGACCTCAACATCGGGCCGCTCTGCGATCGCCACCGCATAGGCCCGGTGCGCACCTTTCCACAGGGCGTGGTCGTGGGGGTGCTCGCCCGTGATCGGCTCGAGCGCCGCAAGCGTGCGCGAGACGTACCGCTGATACAGATCGATGCGCGCCTGCGATTGGCGATGTAGTTGCCGCCACTGCGCGGTATCGAAACTGGCGCGTGCGCCCCGCGTGAGCCGCATGAACTCCGCGTAGAAAGCATCGAAGCCATCGTGAATGATGGATGCGAGTTTTTCAGCGAGCATGGCCTCGAGGAGGTTTGCACACTCGTCTACCGAGTGGTAGACAAATGCCGTACGACTGGTAGGGAGTCCATGGCCACCGCTCGATCGACACGCAGCGACGTTTCCAAGCAGATCCTCGAACACGCCACCCGGCTGTTTGCGGCCCACGGGTTCGTCGGCGCCTCGCTACGAGACATCGCCAAGGCGGTCGGGATCCGTAAACCATCGCTGCTGTACCACTACCCCTCCAAAGACGAACTGCGGCGCCGCGTGCTGGAGCAGATGCTGGCGCACTGGAACGAAACTGTACCGCGCCTCCTCAAGGCCGCGACATCGGGCCAAGAGCAGTTCGAGGCAATCGCCACCGAGACGGTCAACTTTTTCGTCGCCGACCCTGACCGGGCGCGCCTCCTGCTGCGCGAAATGTTGGACCGCCCGGATGAAATGCGCCCGCTGGTCGAGGCGCACGTGCAGCCGTGGACCAAGATCATGTGCGACTACATCACCAAGGGTCGCGAGCAAGGTCGAGTCCACGCCGACATCGACCCCGAGATCTACGTTGCGCACATGATCAATCTTGTCGTGTGCGGCGTCGCAATGCTCGACACGTTCGCCGCGCTGACGCCGGGCGGGGGTGCGCCAGACCAACACGCGGCCACGCAACGGCACGTCAAGGAGCTGCTACGCGTGGCTCGTGCCGCGCTGTTCATCGATCCCGCGCTTCGACTCGACGCCGAGTTCGAATCTCCCTCTTCGCCTTCGAAGTAACCACGTCCCAACGGGGCGCTTGTGAACAAAACCGCAGTGAGGTCCAACCATGGGCAACTATCTGAGCGACAACGAAGACCTTCTCTACTACTTCGACAAAGGGATCGACTGGCAAGCCCTCTTCGAGGTGACTGAGCGCGACCCGCTCGACGAAGATGCACCCGCGGACGTTGGGCAAGCCGTCGAGGTCTACCGGGACATCGCAGAGATGGTCGGCAAGTTCTGCGCCGACGAGATAGCCCCACACGCCGCCGAGATCGATCGAGTGGGCGTGCATCTGGGCGAGGATGGCGAGGCCGTCACGCCCAAGCGCATGCAGCAGATTTTCGCCCAGATCAAGGCGCTAGACCTCCACTGGCTCACGATCCCACGAGAACTCGGGGGCATGAACTGCCCCATGCTGCTGTACTTCATCAACAGCGAGGTGATGGCCCGGGCCGACGTCTCCGTGATGGCGCACCACGGCTTCCACGGCGGCATGGCGATGGCAATGCTGATCTTCTCCGTGCGTGAAGGCACCACCAAGATCGAGAACAATCGCATCGTCGAGACGCGATTTCGCAAGGAGCTCGAAGAGATCGCACGCGGAGAGGCGTGGGGCT
>JAESSZ010000474.1 GCA_016763875.1 Nannocystaceae bacterium | reverse complement strand
CGAGCTACGGAGGGTCGAGCATTCTCCGGGGGGAGAGATGGGGTCGGCGAACCTCGGCGGATTCGGGTCGTTCTTACCAGAATAGGCCGCTGCCCCGCGCGCCGCGAGGATCTGCGAGCGCTCAATGATGAAGTCTTTGCACAGAATCGGAAGTTCGCACGCCGCCCGAGCCGCGACGAGGTCCTCAAGAGAGCCCTTGAAGTGCCGGTCGCACAGCACACTCATCGCCCGCGCCCCAGCCACCTCATACGCAGCCGCGACGGTTGCAACGTCGGCGTCGACGGCCAGATCGCCTGCGGACGGCGATGCCCGTTTGAACTCGGCGATGACCCCCGGGCTTGGTGCCTCGCGCAACGCCGCCTCGAAACAACGCGTCGGCGGCAGGTCTTTCAACACGCCGTCCACGTCCAGGCGCGCATCACCGCGGCCAGCCGCCAACTCGGTGCGTTTTGCCGCAACGATCCTATCGAGGACCGAGCCCGCGCCCGCCTTGCCGTTGGGCCCGTTCACGCGTCCCCTACCTGCGCGTGGCTCTTGGCGATGAGTCCCGCCAGCAGCGCCTTGGCCCGACCACTGTCCAGTGCCTCACCGATCGTCACCGCGTGCTCCCGGAGCGCACCGATGTCGCCCTCACCCGCAGCGACCAGAGCCATGGCACCGCTGTACTGCACGGCCATTCGATACGCGCCGGGCTCGCCATCCAGCAAACGTGTCAACGCGGCGGCGTTGTCTGCCGGAGTGCCACCCGCGATCTGCGACAGTGGAGCCGGGGACAAACCAGCATCCTCGGGGCGCAGAACATGACGGGTGACCTCTCCGGCGTGCCACTGCACGGCGAGGGACTGCGCTTCCGGCGACAGGTCATCGATCCCAGGGGGGGCATTTTCGTCGGCAGGCTGCCCCGCGAGGAAACCGTGCACCGCGATGACCCGGTGGCTGCCTAGCGCTCCCAACGCGCGCGCTACATCCGAGAGACGGCGCGGATCGTACACGCCCAGCAGTTGGCGGGTCGCGCCCGCGGGATTGGTGAGTGGACCGAGCAGATTGAAGACCGTCCGGATCCCCAACGATCGTCGAGGGCCGACCGCGTACTTCATCGCCGGGTGAAGCCGCGGCGCAAACAGAAAGCCCACGCCAACCTCGTCGAGACAGCGGCCGACCTGCCCCGGGTCCGCGGCAACATTGACCCCCAGCGCCTCGAGAACATCGGCGCTCCCGCTTGGACTCGAGGCACCGCGGTTGCCGTGTTTGGCCACCCGTACCCCACACGCGGCTACGCACAGGGCCACCGCCGTCGACTCATTGCGTCTCGCGATGCCACTGCCTCCGGTGCCACAGGTATCCAGCAGATCGGTGTGTCTCGATTGAATCGGGACCACCGCGCGTCGCATCGCCGCGGCCGCGCCGACGATCTCGTCGATGGTCTCGCCCTTTTGTGCCAGCCCCATGAGCAACGCGCCGATCTGCGCGTCGTCGCAACGGCCGGCCATGAGTTCGTCGAACAGAGCCTCGACCACGGCGCGCGTAAGATCGCGACCTCGCGCGAGTGCGGCCAGACCGCCGCGCATCGCTTCTGGAGTCTGTCGCGCGGTCGAGTTCATGGAGAGAGAGGCTGAGGTCACGAAAGGTTTCCTTCGGCCAGAAAACGCTCGAGGAGCGCGCGGCCGCAGTCGGTCAAAATTGACTCGGGGTGGAACTGTACGCCGAAGGCGGGGCGGCGGACATGTGCAACCGCCATCAGCGCGCCGTCCTCAGCGAACGCAACCGGTACCAGCGTTGCGGGCAGGGTGTCGGCGCGCACCACGAGGCTGTGGTAGCGGGTGGCAGCAAACGCGTTGGGAAGGCCCGCGAACAGTCCGGTACCGTCGTGCGTCACACGGCTTACTTTGCCGTGCATGATCCGTTCGGCGGCGACCAACTGTGCGCCGTGGACCTGGCATAGGGCTTGGTGTCCCAAACACACCCCGAGCAGCGGGATCTCGTCGGCGACGCCGTCACGCACCAGCGCGGGAAAAATGCCGGCATGCTCCGGCCGGCCCGGACCCGGGGAAAGCAGGATGTGCGTGGGTCTGCTGCGGACCACAGCGGCGACCGACACCGAAGCGTCGTCGCATGCCACGACGTTGACCACCGCCCCCAGGGTGAGCAGCAGCTGCACGAGGCTGTAGGTAAACGAGTCGTGCGCGTCCACGACCAGTACGCGCGGCCCCGTGGGCTCGCGAGGCTCGTAACGGCGTCCCAGCGAGTGATCGCCGTGATCGCTGTGAAACCCGGTGACGGACACTGCGCCAGGATAGCCCGCGCAACGCCGCTTGCTCAGTCCCCCGGACATCTCGCGCGCGTGTCGCACCCAAAACAGGTTGTCCGGCCCTCTCCTCGCCGCCTACCGGGTTGGTTAGACTACCGGGGGGATGCGACACGGCGTGCAACTCGGTCTTGCGTTCGTCGGTGCACTGGCGTGTGCCCGCAACGAGTACTTCGTTTGCAACGGCGACGACGACTGCACGACGTCGGCCACCCAAGGACTCTGTCAGCCCACGGGCAGTTGTTGCTTTTCCGACGACGACTGTCCGTCTGGGCAGCGCTACGGTGAGCGTGGACCCCCCTCGGTGGCGGGTGAATGCGTGCAGCCCTACGGCACGACCTCAGGCGCCACGACCACAGGCGCTACGGCCGATGCGAGCGGGACCACGAACAACGACGGCGAGACGTTGTCGCTGTCCAGCGGGACCAGTACCTCGGGCGAAAACACCACAACAGGCGAGCGTTGCCCGCCCGACTGGTGGGACTGCGCGTACGGCATCCGGCATCAACTCCTGGTGACGCGGAGCACCGACGATCCGCTGACCAGCATCCCGGTGCTGATCACGTTGGACGCAACGCGCGTCGAGTACTCACAAATGCAAACCGACGGGGAGGATCTCCGCTTCGTCTCGCTGTCGGGTGAGGTTTTGGCATCCGAGTCTATCCAATGGAACTTCGATGGCACGTCGTTGTTTTGGGTTCTCCTCGACACGCTCGGGGGCGCACAAGACGGCCTGTGGCTGTACTACAGCAACCCCGTGGCTCAAACGCCCAGTGACCTCGCTCCGGTTTTCGGCGCGCCGTTCGAGGCCGTGTTCCACTTCGATGACGACGGCAGCGACGCCACGAGCAACGACAACCACGGCACCCCGATGGGCACGCTGGCGCTCGTCCAAGGGCAGGTTGGCGACGCCCAGGACTTCCTGACCCCCGACGCTCGCTTGAGTATCGGCGCCGACGAGTCGATCGCGGGCCTCTTCGCCACGGGCGGTACTGTCTCGGCGTGGATGCGGCCACGCGGCTGGGGCGGCGGCGACTACGGGCGCGTGGTGGACAAGTTCGCTGACGATGTGGGATGGCGTTTTTACGTTGACGCCATGGGCCGACTCTACTTCGGGTTTGCCGCGGGCGAGAGTCCGACGCTGACCTGGCAGACAGTCCCGGAGCAGATCGAACTCGATGTGTGGACCCACGTCGCAGCGGTCCACGACGCCTCGCAACTGGCGGCGGCGACGCTGTACGTCAATGGGGTTGAGGTGGAACTCATGGATGCGACCGTGCCCAGCGTCACCGCCTCCCCGTCAGACGCGGATCTCGAACTGACGATCGGTAATCGTGCCAACGAGACTCGCCAGTTCGACGGGGTTCTCGATGAGGTACGTTTCACCCGAAGCGCTCGCTCGCCCCCGTGGATTGTTATCCAGTACGACTCGATGCGTGACGCACTGCTCAGCTACGGGCCGGCACAACACCTCGATGGCGCCTAGCTGAGCGGGCTCAGCTCGACGGATTGGGAAACCCGTCCGAGTCTTCCTCGCCTGTGCGCGGCACGAGACATTTGAAGTCCTTCTCGATGAGGATCTCGAGCGTTTCGTCTTCACGGGCCGGTTGAGAGGCCCGCAGGCTCACGTCCGAGCCGTCCACCCAGTCGTTGGCCTGCTCGTGTGGGATCCGAACGACGATGCGACCGGATTGAAAACTCGCCTGGATGCGCTGCGCCGCGCGATCCGAGATGACGGCGTAGGACATCGCGTCGGTGCCCTCAGGCCCAAAGTGAATCGACTGCTCGACGTGCCCGAGTTCGCGCAGCTGAGCCACCTCGCCTTGGGCGAGTCGCAGACGCAGTGTGTCGCCGAGAATACGCAGTTTCATCGTGCAGGCCGGACCTCGAACCTAACACGTGCCCGATTCGGCTATGCTCCGCGCCATGTCCGAGTCGCCGTCGCACCAAACCGAGTTGCCGGAGGCCGACCCCGAAGTCTGGGCACTGCTCCAGGGCGAAGATCAACGCCAACGCGAGAGCCTCCGGCTTATCGCGAGCGAGAACTACGTCTCTTCGGCAGTGCTCCGGGCGTCGGCGTCGAGCCTCACCAACAAGTACGCCGAGGGCTACCCCGGCAAGCGTTACTACGAAGGTATGGCCTTCATCGACCCGCTGGAGTCACTCGCGATCGACCGCGCAAAAGCGCTGTTCGGAGCCGAGCACGCCAACGTGCAACCCTACAGCGGATCGCCAGCCAACCTCGCGGTGCTGCTGGCGCTGTGCGAACCGGGCGACACCACACTCGGGCTCTCGTTGCCCGCGGGCGGACACCTCACCCACGGGTGGAAGGTCTCGGCGACCGGCATCTACTACAACGCCGTGCAGTACGGCGTGCGCAAGAGCGACCACCGCATCGACATGGACGAGGTGCGCGACCTCGCCAAAGAGCACCGACCCAAGGTCATCTGGTGTGGGCACTCGGCGTATCCCCGCACCTTGGACTTTGCCGCCTTCGCAACCATTGCGGACGAGGTCGGCGCCCACCTCGTGGCCGACATCGCCCACATCGCGGGTCTTGTGGTTGGCGGCGTGCACCCCGATCCCGTGCCCCATTGCGCGGTCGTCACAACCACGACGCACAAGACATTGCGTGGGCCCAGGGGCGGGCTCATCCTGTGCCGGAAGGCGCACGCCAGAGCCATCGACCGGGCGGTGTTCCCCGGTCTGCAAGGCGGGCCACACAACCACACCACCGCGGCCAAAGCGGTGGCATTCAAGGAAGCCGCGACGCCCGAGTTTACGGCGTACGCCAAGCAAGTGGTCGCCAACGGGGCGGCGCTGGCCGAAGCAATGCTCAGCCGCGGCATGTCACTGGTCACCGGTGGCACGGACAACCACCTGGTGCTGCTCGACGTGACCCCCGACGGCATCTCGGGTGGTCAGGCCGCGCGCGCGCTCGACCGGTGTGGCATCGAACTCAACGCGAACTCGATCCCGTTCGACCCGCGCAAGCCATTCGACCCCTCGGGGCTGCGCATCGGCGTGTCGTCGCTGACCTCTCGAGGCATGAAGACCGGCGAAATGGACCGCGTGGCGGACCTCATCCATCGAGGTATCGCGGGTGCCGCGGCCAAGGACGGCAATCCGGACGATGCGCTGTGCGCGGCCATCGCGAACGAGGTACGCGAGTTCGTCACCCCCTTTCCTGCGCCCGGCCTGTGACGCAGCGTCCGCGTCTCCTGCCCAACAAGGCCCCACTTCGATGCGCGGTGGGGTACCTCGTGCTGCTCGGTTGCCCCAGGGAGCAACCGGTCGACACCAAACCTGCAGGAACCACCGACGCGACGGCCGCAGCCGAACCAGATCCTGGTTTTAGGGCACGAGCGCACAAAGCGGCACTGGATCGTTTTGTCGCGGCCGGGCAGCGCGCGTTGGTGCTCGCCGATCCGATCAGCGCCTCCGGTCTCGGGGCGGGTGCTCTGGGTCCCTCGCCCCTGAGTCGTTCTGCGCGGGCGCCGATCCGCAAAGCCACGGACGCGGCGTTGCAAGAACTCGACGGCATCGATCGTCAGGCGTTGTCCGCCGAGGACGGCATGCAACGTGATCTGATCGCGACTGCACTTCACGCCATCGCACGCGAACTGGACCTGCGCCCCATCATCCGCCGCGACCCCACCGCGTTCACCCGGCACGGAGACCGCATGCTCAGTGCGGTGGAGCTGCGACTCGCGACAAACAGATGCGAAGAGTGCGGGCGCGCACTACGGGCCTTGGGCCGGGAGTTTTCACGCGGACTGGGCCAACTCGGGGCGTGCAGCGTCGCCTCGCTCGCTGCAGCCCGGACAGACCTGCAGGCGTTGGACCTTCGTCTTGCCGCGCTGCAGGGCACCGCGGCCGACGGTGGTGCAGTCGGCGAAGCGCGTGAGGGTCTTGCGCGCCTCTCGACGCGCTTGCAGCAGATCGAGGTGGAACTGCCCAGTGCCGCGGCGGTCAGCTGGTCGACCCCGATTTCCGGAGCAACCGCCCCCAGCGACGTGCGCCGACTCCCCGATCGCCTGGGGATGTCGGAACTGACTCGACGGCTCAACGACGAGGAGGCATGGTTAAAAAAGCCCGAGGCTCTTGCCGCCGAACTCACCAAGTTACTGGCGCGACTGACCGCGATGCGGGCGCGACTGTCGGTTCCGACCGACACCACCACTGCCAGTCCAGTGACCGTCGCCCGGTGCCGCGAGTCGTGG